>JBDTSX010000589.1:0-3350 GCA_039930925.1 Acidobacteriota bacterium
CCGTTCTCCGTCATATACAACCAGCCCCACACTCCGCCGGCTACCGCACCGATGCAGGTGGTCAGCAGTACTCGTGCTCGCTCGTCCACAGTCCCCTCCTTGATACCGCGAGATCGCTTTCAAGCGGTCTCGATAGTCTGCAGGTCTTCAAAGGACGTGCCAGACACTCGCTCGAGCCGTCGTCAGTGTGATCCGCCGCCGACTCGACTGCTACAGCGCGGAAACCCCGACGAATCGCGCCAGCGCGACGCCGTCCCATTCCTTGCCCTCCGGACTGTCCGTCGCCTCGGAGCCGAGCGCTATGGCGCCGACGTAGTTCGGATCGATTCCGAATTTTCCGATCACATAGGTACGGACGAGTTGGGCCCTGGTGCGTGAGCGCAAATACCGTTCGTCGCCGGTAAGAGCCTTGGCGTAGCCTTCCGCGACGAGCGGGCTGGTCCGGGGATACCGGACGAACTGCGACATCGCCGAATCCAGCCGCTGCCGGCCGGTCTCGCTGAGGCTTTCCTGCCCGTTCTCGTCCGTCTCGAACAGATACTCCGCCTTGATCCAGATTTTCAGGACGCGGCGATCCTTGGTCGCGAGCGCCCCCTGGCGATACTGCTGGGCGCTGACGTCGTCGAGATCGAAAAATCCGCGCTTGTTGAAGAATCCGCGGAACAGGAAGTTGTGTTTGAGGGCTTCGGCGTTCTCGGCGAGATCCGCGAGCGTCTCGCGGGCGGCGGCGAGCGTCTGTTGAAACTGTCCGCTCAGGCCCTTGACCGGTCCCTTCGCGCCGCGGAACTCGGCGACCGCCTCTTTGGCCTGCTCGCTGGCCTCGCGCAGGTTCGCGACGACCTTCTCGGTCTGCGCCGAAATGCCCTTGATGCTGGTATAGAGCGCGTCGTCGTTGAGCAACTTGCCCACGGACCCTCGGCCCTCCCGCACGCCGGCGAGAATCACCGTCAGATCGTGGGCGACCTTCTGCGTCGAGGCGGTGATCGACCGCACGTCGGCCGCACTGTCGTTCATCAGCGCCTGCACTCCCAGGACGCTGGTCGAGATGGTGGCGAGGGTGTCCGCCACGCCTTTCTGCACGTCGGTGATCGTCAGCGTCACCATGTCGATGGTGGCGTTCATCTTCTTGAGCATGACCGCCATGTCGAACGGCTCCTCGCTGCGGATCGTTCCGCCGCCAGGCACCACCGCCGACTGGTCGGATCCCACCTCGATCTGAACGAACTTGTTCCCGACCAGTCCGTCGTTCTGAATCGAGGCCACCGAGTCGAGCCGCAGGAGCTGATGCAGGTCCTCGCGCACGCGCATCTTGACCCGGAAACGCCCGCTCGGGGATCCCGGGACGTTGATCTCCTTGACCTCCCCGGCGCCCATCCCGCCGACGCGCACCACGCCGCCGTTCTGCAGCGCGGCGAGGTTCGAGAACTCCGCGTAGACGTCGAAGGTGCTGCTGAAGAGCATGCGGCGATCGCCGATGAAGAACATCCCCACGCCGAACAGCAGCAGCCCGCAGAGGACGAAGAGGCCGACGGCCACGACACGATTACCAGGCATAGAGTTTCATTCCCCGCGCTGGCTCACCCGGCATGCCGCGAGGTCATGAAGGCGTGAACCATTTCGTTGTCGTTGCGCTCGAGCTCGTCGGCCGTACCCTGCGCGAGGATCCGGCCTTCGTGCAGCATCAGGAGCTGGTCGCCCAGCCTGAGCGCACTCGGGATGTTGTGGGTCACGACCACCAGCGTGGTGCCCCCCTCCTGCTTCAGTCCGAGCAACAGATCGTCGATTTCTCCCGCGGTGATCGGGTCCAGACCGGCGCTGGGCTCGTCGACCAGCAGAATTTGGGGATCGAGCGCGAGAGCCCGCGCCAGGCCGGCCCGCTTACGCATACCGCCGGACAGCTTGCCGGGCATCTTGTCGTAGTCGTGCGCGAGCCCCACCGCGGCCAGTTTCTCCTTCGCCCGGTCGCGGATTTCGCGGTCACCGAGCTGGGTGTGCCGCCGGAGTGGAAAGGCGACGTTCTCGCCGACCGAGATCGAGTCGAAGAGCGCGGCATTCTGGAACAGGAAGCCCATCTTCTTCCGCACGCGCGACAGCTCCGGCCCCTGCAGCGCGCTGATCTCGTCGCCATCCACGAACACGCGCCCACTGTCCGGCCGCACCAGCCCGACGATGTGACGGAGCGTGACGCTCTTGCCGGTGCCGCTCCGGCCCAGAACGATGAAGCCGCAGCCCGCCGGCACCTCGAACGCGACGTCGTCGAGCACTCGGCGATCGCCGAATGCCTTGGTGACGCGATCCAGGCGCACCGCGACCTGGCTGGCGGCCTTGGCCGTGTCCACCCCCTGCGGCTTCGCCGCAGACCCGGGCGTCATCCACCCCTCTGCGGAAAGACGAAAAAGATGAGCCGGACCAGCATCACGTTCGACACGATGATCAGGATGGACGACAGCACCACCGCTCGGGTCGAGGCGCGGCCGACACCTTCGGTCCCGGAATCGGTGGTGAAGCCGAGATAGGACGAGATCGTCGCGATGATGAACCCGAACACCATCGTTTTCAGCGTCGCGGGCATGTAATCGGCGAACTCGATGAGCGAGAAGGCGCGGTTGAAATACAGCCCGAGGGACATGCCGGTCGCGCTGGTTTCGGCGATGAAGCCGCCCAGCATCCCGGCGAAGTTCATGAGGGTCGTGAGAATCGGCAGTGAGATCACGCACGCGATGACGCGCGTCACCACCAGGTAGCGAAACGCATCGACCGCCGAAGCTTCGAGCGCGTCAATCTGTTCGGTGACGCGCATCGCCCCAAGCTCCGCGCCGATCCCCGCGCCGATTCGACCAGAGAGCAGCAGGCCGGCGGTGAGCGGTCCGGTTTCCCGCACCAGCGCAATCGCCAGCCCGGCCGGAATCATCGACTCGGCCCCGAATCGCTCGAGCGATGCACGGGTGTGCATTGAAAGCACCACGCCAACCGCAACACCAGACACGCCGATGAGCGGCGCGGAACGCAGTCCGAGCTCGTAGATCTGGCGGACGGTCTCGCGGAATTCGAACGGTGGAAGGAAGATTTCGCGGCCGGCCTTGAGGGCGAACCACGAGACGTCGCCTACGACGGCAAGCATCGACGTTGACGCGGCGCCGAGACGATCGAGCATCAGCCGGTTGAGCTTGCAAAGGCCGCGCCGCGCGCCCGCGCCACGCGGTCAGGCCCGATCAGGATGGCCGTCATTGCACCGGCAAGGCTCGCCGCGCCGCCCCTTTGCCACCATCCTGGATCTCGTGCTTCTTCATCTTGCTGTACAGCGTGGGGCGATAGAGCCCGAGGATCTGCGCCGCCTCCTGCTTGTTCCA
>JBDTSX010000590.1:0-3344 GCA_039930925.1 Acidobacteriota bacterium
CGCCGCGAACCAGACCGTCGCCGTGCTCGCCGGACAAGGCGCCGCCGAACTCGAGTACGAGATCGGCGATCGCGTTGGCAATCGACTCGAACTTCGCCACGCCCTCGGCGGTCTTCAGGTTCACGACCGGCCGGACGTGCAGGCAGCCGACCGACGCGTGCGCGTAGACGCCGGCCACTGTGTCGTGGGCGCGGACGACCTGCAGGAAGCGGTCGATGTAGTCGCGCAGCTTCTCCGGCGCGACGGCGGTGTCCTCGACGAACGACAGCGACTTGGCGTCTCCCTTCATCGCCATCGACAGGCCCAGCGCCGCCTCCCGCACCGACCAGATCGCGCCCTGCGCCGCCGCATCGATGGCGCGATGGTAGCGATAGCCGAGATGCCGCGCCGCGAGATCCCGTTCGAGCGCGTCGAGTCGCGGGACGAGGTCTTCCGGGCGATCGCCGTAGAGCTCCACACAGAGCAGCGCGGCCGGGTCGCCATCGACAAACGTGTTGCGCAGCCGTTCGAGCGTCGCGCTTTGTTTGGTGTGATCGAGGATGAAACGATCCATCACCTCGACCGCCGACGGGGCGTGGGTGAGGATCACCGGCGTTGCCTCGAGCGCTTCCAGCAGATCGGCGAACTGGATCGCCAGGACCGCCTTGGCTTTGGGCAGCGGCACGAGGCGCAACTTTGCTTCGACGACGACCCCGAGCGTCCCCTCGGATCCGATCATCATCTTCGCCAGGTTGAACGGCTGCGCCCCGCGGAACGCATCGAGGTTGTAGCCGCCAACGCGCCGAAGCACCTTCGGATAGCGGCGCTCGATTTCGTCCGCGCACGCATCCGCCGCGCGCCGCACCTCGCGGTAACAGGCCGCCTCGAGCGTCTCCCCCGAGCACGCGGACTCGAGCTCGGCCGGGTCCAGCGTTCGAAAATGCGCGGAGGAACCGTCCGACAACACGACCTCCTGCTCGAGCACATGATCGATGGTCTTCCCGTAGAGCACCGATCGCGCCCCCGACGAGTTGTTCGCCATCATCCCGCCGATCGTCGCTCGGCTGGCCGTCGAAATATCCGGCGCGAACCGGAGCCCGTGCTCGCGCAGGGCGGCATTCAACTCGTCCAGCACGATGCCCGGTTCCACGCGGGCCCACCGCTCACTCGCGTTCACTTCGAGGAGGCGATTGAAATACTTCGATGTGTCCACGACGATGCCGCTGCCGATCGCCTGGCCGGCCTGCGACGTCCCTCCACCCCTCATCGTCAGCGTGCAGCGATACCGCCGGCACGCGCGCACCGTACGAACGACGTCCTCGCGCGACTTCACGACGACGACGCCGGCCGGCCGGATCTGGTAGACGCTCGCGTCGGTGGAGTACAACGCGCGCGACACCGAGTCGAAGCGGACCTCGCCGTCGATGCTGGCTTCGAGTTCGCGGCGAAGGGGGACGAGATTGGCCGTCATGGGGAGATGCGTCACATGGGAGTCTCGTCGGCCGGACCGGGCAGCCGCGCCGGGTCAGGCGGGGGGGGTGTCGGGGCGGGCCGGCTTGCCCCGAAGAATGCCGAGCTGAATCAGCAGTCCGGTGAAGTCGTAGTACCGGCGCTCGAACCTAATCAATCCGTCCTCGATCTCGAAGATCAGCACACCCTCGATGTCGAACGTTCGCCCGGATCCCGCCAAGCCCATGAACTCCCGGGTGTGGGTGGCGTGGACGGTGAACTCCTGGGCGACCCGGTCGCCGTCCACGATCAGTCGGGTGGCCCGGAAATCCCAGTCCGGAAACGTGGCGAAGAGCGCCTGGTACGACTCCAGGATTTCCTGCCTTCCTTCGACCGTTCTGAAGATCGGGCTGACGATCGTCCCCGTCTCGGCGTGGCGCAGAGCCAGGGCGCCAGCGTCGCGGGCGGTCCATTCCTCCTGTTGCGCGGCGAAGAACTTGACGGCGTCATCATGCGACATCGCAGCGCTCCGTAGGACCTGGCGTTCGAACCTCGCGGGGGCATCCCGCAGTGTGGACGGAGTGTAGCAGCCCTCACGCGAAAACGGTGGCCTGGGCGCGTGGCGCACGAGTTAGGATGTGGGCCATGTATCAGAGCGGGCGCCATTTTCTTCAGATCCCCGGTCCGACGAATACGCCGGATCGGGTGCTCCGGGCGATGGCACGGCCGACCATCGATCACCGCAGCGTCGAATTCGCCGCGCTCGGCGGCGCGGTGCTGGACGGGGTCAAGCGCCTGTTCCAGACTGCCGGACCGGTGGTGATTTACCCGGCGTCCGGGAGCGGCGCCTGGGAGGCGGCGCTCGTGAACACTCTGTCGCCAGGAGATTCCGTCCTCGCCTTCGACATCGGGGAATTCGCGGCCGGATGGACGGCAGTGGCGCGTCGGCTTGGCCTGGAGGTTGAGGTGATTCCCGGCGACTGGCGGCGCGGTGTCGATCCCGCGGCGGTCGAAGCGAGGCTGAGCGCCGACCCGGAGCATCGCATCCGGGCCGTCCTGGTCGTCCACAACGAAACCTCCACCGGCGTCACCTGCCGGCTGCCGGCGATTCGAGCCGCGATCGATCGGGCCGCCCATCCGGCGCTGCTCCTGGTGGACGCCGTGTCATCGCTCGCCTCCATCGATCTGCGTCACGACGCGTGGGGTCTCGACGTCACCCTGGCCGGTTCACAGAAGGGGCTGATGCTGCCGCCCGGGCTCAGCTTCAACGCAATCAGCGAGAAGGCGCTCATCGCGTCGCGATCGGCGCGCCTGCCGCGATCGTACTGGGCCTGGGACCCGATGCTCGCGTTCAACGCGAGCGGGTTTTTTCCGTACACGCCGTCCACGAACCTGCTCTTTGGATTGCGCGAAGCGCTGGCGATGTTGCAGGAAGAGGGGCTCGAACAGGTATTTGCCCGGCACATCCGCCACGGTGCCGCCGCGCGCGCGGCGGTGCGGGGCTGGGGTCTGGAGATCGTGTGCGAGCGGGAAGACGAGTACAGCCCGGTCGTCACCGCGGTGATGCTGCCGGACGGCCAAGACGCCGACTCGTTCCGATCGATCGTCCTCGCGAGCTACAACATGTCCCTCGGCGCGGGTCTCGGCCGCCTGAAAGGACGCGTCTTCCGGATCGGGCACCTCGGCGACTTCAACGATCTGATGTTGATGGGCACGCTCTGCGGCGTGGAGATGGGGCTGGGGGTCGCCGGCGTGCCTTGTCGGCGGGGCGGCGTGACCGCCGCGATGTCGGCGCTCACCGAATGAGCTGCCACGCGGGATGGGCGCGGTGCCCGGCGCGCGCGGACGGCGAGAGACGCGAGCCCGGCGGCAGCGGCCAGGCTGCCGGCGAGGTGTCATGAAGTCAATCGCGGGCC
>JBDTSX010000591.1:0-3337 GCA_039930925.1 Acidobacteriota bacterium
AAGCACGCTGCTCCAGTTGGACTCGACCTTCTCGGAGCGGACCTACGGCGCCGGCAGCTTCCGCGACTTCGCGCAAAAGCTGGCCTCGGCGGGGCACGTCACCCTGCGCGAGTCGGGCCGCAACGTCCTGGTCGAGCTCGCCGAGGGGGCCCCCGCGATTTCCACCGAGGAACCCCGCCCGCCGCAGCCGCCGCAGTATTCGCAGCCGGCGCAGTACTCGCAGCCGGCCGCCCCGTCGCAGCCGCAGCCGCGCCGTGAATCGGCCGAGCCCTCGCCCTCGCCATCGGCCGCGCCGGAGAGCGCGCCGGCCAGCGACCTCCCTGAGCCGCGCACCGCCGATGCGATTCGCGAAGTGCGACGGCTGTTTCAGTCGGCGCAGAATCCGCCCCGCTGGCCGATGTACATCAGGCAGGCGAAGCAGTTCCTCCGCAACGTCGACGCGACGTTCGACGAGCGGAAATTCGGCTTCGCGAGCCTGGTGGATTTACTGCGCGCGTGCCAGCGCGACGGCCTGTTCCGGATCGAGCGCGATCGGCAGGGAGTGATGCGCGTGTTCCCCGGCAATGTGATGCAGGGGGTGGGCGACGAGGCCCGGGTCGCGGCGGAAGTCGAAGACGACGACAACCGCGGGAACGTTTCGGACGAGCCCGCGGCACGCCTGGATGCGCCCGCCGAAGAGTGGTCGCCCGGTGCGGCCGTGTCGAGCGACAACGGTACGGGCGAGACCGACGTCGTCGAGGGCGATGTCGTCCAGGAGATGAACGCCACGCCGCCGGTGCTGGACGGTGAGGCCGCCGAGATCGAGACCCAGCCGGAAGCCGAGCCGGCCCCGAAACGGCCGGCGCGAGGCCGCGGCGGCCGCGCGAGGTCGCAGCCCGCTGGTGCAGCGGAATCGAAGCCCGAACCGCGCACCGTGCGCAAGACGGCCGACGGCAGTGCATCGCGCGCACGGAAGACGGCTGCCGCGAAACCCCGCGCACCGCGCGCAAAGGCGCGTAAAGAGCCCTAGTGCCCCTGGCCGCTTCCGTCAAACAACGGGAGCGGCGATGCATCACCACGATCCGCCGGATCGACCAGATTGTGCACGCTGACGCCGAGCAGCCTGACCGGCCGGCGTCCGGCCTCGGTGCGCTCCAGCAGTGCCAGCGCCCGGGCGGATAGTTCGCCGGGGTCCCGTGTGGCAGGCACGCTCGAGTGGCTGCGCGTGATGGTCGTGAAGTCGTCGTAGCGCACCTTGATGGTGACCGTCCGGCACACCAGCGCTCTGCGCTCCAGCCACGCCGCGCCGTCCCGCGCCATGTCGTCCACCTCCCGGCGGATTTCAGTGAGCTCCGTCAAGTCCTGTGAAAACGTGTTTTCCGTGCCGGACGACTTGGCCGAGCGGTTCGGCACGACAGGACGGTCGTCGATGCCTTCCGCCAGCTGCCGGAGCCAGTCGCTGTGACTGCCGACTGCTTCTCGGAGCACTGACGGATCCGCCGCGCGCACGTCGACGAGCCGCTCGATGCCGCGCTCGCGGAGGCGTTGCGCGGTGACCGGGCCGACGCCCCACAGCGCATCGACCGGCAGCTTGTGCAGGAACCGCTCGACGCGTTCCGGCGCGATCACCGTCAGGCCATCGGGCTTCTTCCACGCCGAGGCGATCTTGGCCAGGAACTTGTTCGGTGCGACGCCGGCCGAAGCGGTGAGCCCGGTCGCCTCCGTAATCTGCACCTTCAGGCGCTGGGCGACCGATCGCCCAAGCGGCTCGTTCCACGCATTTTCGGTGACGTCCAGGTACGCCTCGTCGAGCGACAGCGGTTCGACCAGCGGCGTGACCGATCGAAAAATCGCGAAGACCGCCTCCGACGCCGCCTGGTACCTGGCGAAGTCGGGACGGACGATCAGGAGCGCTGGGCAGAGCCGGACGGCTCGTGCCATCGGCATCGCCGAGCGGACGCCGAATGCGCGGGCTTCGTAGCTCGCCGCAGCGACAACGCCGCGGTTCACCGGGGAGCCGCCGACGGCCACCGGCTTGCCCCGCAGCCCGGGATTGTCGCGCTGTTCGACCGACGCGTAGAACGCGTCCATGTCGATGTGAAGAATCCTGCGCACGGGCCCTGATTATCCCACCTCGGGGTTCGGGCGTTCGGGGCTCGGGCTTCGAGGTTGGGCTTCGGGCTTTGGGAGTCGGGCTTTGGTGGGGTCTGGAGTGCCGGTCTGGTGGGGTCCGCCTGAGGCGGACGTGCTGGTCTAGTGGCGTCCGCCTTCAGGCGGACGTCAGCGGGTGGTCCTGTCGGCCCACCACATCCACGGGATCAGCAGGAACATCGCCAGTGCCGACAGCGCGAGCGCGTGTGCATTCGGCGGTGGCGGTCCGAACGCGGCGGCAACCGAGGGCGTGGCTCGCTTCGCGGCCAGGGCGATATGGCCGAGGAACATCAGCGCGCATCATAGCGCCTCCGCTCTCGCCCCTCCCGTCAAAAAGCCCGCCCGCCTGACGACCAGCGTGACCCGGCCTGAAATGCAACCGTCACTCCGCGCGCAGCTCGACTCTCGATCGCGAGCGACACCGCTGCGATGGCGGTGAACGTCGGCGCGCGGCCCAGCCGGCGCGCCCGTACTGCAGGCGTGAAGTGAACGGTGAGGGCGCGGACATGATCCACCGATCGCGCGCCCCGAGTGGTTGCCTGATGCGCGACGACGGGTCCGTGCGGCGGTTGCCCGGGCGACAACGTTGTCGATTTCACCAACGTCAGCCGGAGATCGACGCGGTCCGGTCGAAGGTACAGGAATGCTGGACCAAAGCGACACCCGCTCCAGGCCCGTCGGCCCGGTCATCGACGATGGCGACGACAATGTCGGCGACGGAGGAAATCGAGTGAAAAAGACCTTCCAGGAAGTCAGACATTTTTGTCTGATTGATCAGGAGTTCTGTCAAAGATCGTCAAAGCGCCTCTGAGCTCTTGAAGCGCGCGCCACGGGCGCGGATAATGCGCTGGAGGCTTCTTCATCTGGTTCCTCCGGCCTCGGGAACACGCAATTGAAAGGACACATCTTAATGGGTTCCGCTGCATCAGGCGACGTGATCAAAAACATCGGCCACTGGGGCTCGACGCTGAACAAGCGCGAGGGCTCGGCGGCCATGAAGAAGATGACGGAGGAGTTCGGTTCGCTCACCTTCAACGACGAAGTCCAGCGGGCGCGGCTGCCGAAGGATGTCTACCGCGCGCTGCGCAGCGCCATCGCGGACGGAGAAGCGCTGGACCCTTCTGTCGCCGACACCATCGCGACGACGCTGAAGGACTGGGCGGTCGAACACGGTGCGACCCACTACACGCACTGGTTCCAGCCAATG
>JBDTSX010000592.1:0-3324 GCA_039930925.1 Acidobacteriota bacterium
AGACCAGGTCCCAGTAGGCGTTGCGGATGTTGGCCTCGGTCGTCGTGGTCGTCGACGCGAGCGTGATGTCGTCGTTCTGCTGACTGAGCCGGTTGGTCCGGAGCGCCGCCCGGGTCGCGTCGATCTTGAATCCGCGCCAGAGCGGCTGCACGTAGCTCGCCTGGAGGCCGGAGTTGAGCTGCGGGTTACGGGTGTTGACCAGGCTGGGGCTGTTCAGGCGGCTGTTGGTCCAGTTCACCGCATAGTTTCCGCCGCCTTTCCACAGGCTCTGGGCGATGCCGCTTGACCAGCTCGTGGTGGTGCTGGTCGTCGGGACGCTGATGCCCTGCGTGGTCTGGCTGGGCAGCCGCGTGTTGCGGTTGTTGCTGGTCGCCGCGGTCAGGTTCACGCGATAGTTCGCCTCGAGACCGGCGAGCGTGAAATCCGTGAGGCGCGGCGTGATCCGCGCGACGGCGATGTCGATGTTCTTCTCCAGGCCGCGCGCGACGGCGTCCTGAATGCTCAAATCCACGCGGGGGCCCGCCGTAACGAACGGCGCGCTGGTCGTCGGAGAACCTTGCGCAGCCGCTGGCGCGGGCGCGGGCGCCTGGGCCGCTCCCGGCTGGCCCGTCGCCTGCGCAATCAGGGCGCGGACGTGCTCGATGTTGGTTTGCTGTGCGGCGGCCGGCAGGGCGGCGGCGAAGACGATGCCGGCGACAGCCAGCGTGCGTGCGGCGTTATTCACAAAAAGCCTCCAGAGATAGTTCGTAAGAGCGTGGTCTTAGCGGCGGCCAGACGGGTCTGACGGTTTACGGTGGTCCGCTTCCCAGCGGGCCTGCAGTTTAGCGCGTTGGTCGGCTGTAAGGATAAGACGCATCTGATAGAGCATCAACGTGCGCGCTTTATATAATTCTGCGCGGACGCTCTCCTGACGGTCCACCTGCAGCGCGACGGTCGCGACATCCGCCGTATTGTCCCGGATGGTCTGGGACAGCGTCGCCTCCACCTTGTCGAGCTTGTCCTTCAGCTTTTCCAGCTTCGGGAACGTCGATTGAAAAATCTGTTCGATCTCGGCCGATTGCGAGTTCGTAATGCCCATCTCGGCCTTCGTGTCACCCTGCCAGAACTTGAACGGGCGGTGTTCCTGCGAGCCCCGGCCGTCCGCTCCCTGGTCCCGGCGCGGCGCGTCGCCGCGATCGGTCTGCGCACTCCCGCCTCCGTCGTGCTCGCAGAGCGGCGCGGCGAACGCCGGCGCGCCGAACGCGAGCGTCGCAAAGAGTACCCATGCGGTCTGCGTGGCCATGGTGCGTTGTCTTTCTCCGGATACTGATAACACGGCGTATTACGACTTCCCGGGCGGCATCGTTTACCGCCCATATGCACGTACGGGTCTCCCCGGATGCGATTGGACCCCCCGACGTCGTGCTCGCCTTTGCCGTTTCCGCGCGGAGACCGCGGCCTGCAAGTGCCTGCCGGGGTGCAGGCCTCCGGCTGTGCGACTTGCCGGCGTGGCAGGCGCAGGGTCGCAGGCACCGCTCGACGCTCGATCGCGAAGAGGGAGGGGCGGGCGGGGACGCCCGCGGTTACCGTCCGTCCGCCGCGTTCATCCGGCGAACTTCTCGAGCCGCTGGATCACTTCTCCCACAATGTTGTTGGGGGTGGAGGCCCCGGCCGTCAGGCCGATGACGACCGGGCCCGATCGTGGGAGCCATCCGCGCGTCACGTCCTCGATGCCGACGGTCGTGGAGGGGGCACCGACCGGACGATGGCGCACCTCGTCGGCGGAAATCATGCACTCCGGTTCCGCGATATGGTAGGTCGGCACCGTTGCGGCACAGATGCGCGCGAGGTTGCACGTGTTGCTGCTGTTGTAGCCGCCGACCACCAGCATCAAATCGACGGCTTGCTCGTCGAGGAGCGCGATGACGGCGTCCTGGCGTTCCTGGGTCGCGCTGCAGATGGTATCGAACGCCCGGAAATGCTGCTCGAGCCCGCCGTCGCCGTAGCGCGCGCGGATCGCGTCGCGGAACATGTCGCCAATCTCGAGCGACTCGGTCATCAGCATCGTGGTCTGGTTGGCGCAGCCGATCCGTACCAGATCGCGGTCGGGCAGGAACCCGGGGGAGACGGCGCCGGCAAAGCGCGCCAGCAAGGCATCCCCGTCGCCGCCCGAACGGATGTAGTCGCAGACGAGCGCCGCTTCGCTGCGGTCCAGCACGACCAGGTAGCGCCCCTCGGGATACTTGAGCGCCTGTGAGGCGGTCGCACGCGTTTCCTCGTGCTTGACCTTGCCGTGGATGATCGACGTGAACCCTTCACGCGCGTAGCGGACGACGTTCTTCCAGACGTTCAGCACGGAGCCGCAGGTCGTGTCCACGAGTGTGCACCCCTGGCTCGACAGCTGCGCCATGTCGCTGACCGTCACGCCAAACGCCGGCAGGATGACCACGTCCTCCGCCCCGAGCAGGTCGGGGCGCTCGGTCGGATCGGACAGGAACCTGATACCGGCTTCACGCAGCCGGTCGTTGACGTGCGGGTTGTGGATGATTTCGCCGGTCAGGAAGACGTTACGCCCGGGAAAACGCCGGCGGGCCTGATAGGCATAGTCCACCGCGCGATCGACGCCATAGCAGAAGCCGAACTCGCGGGCGAGGTGCACGGTGAGCCGGCCGCAGTCGTACCGGAACTCGTTCGCGCGGACGCGATCGACAATCCCGCTGTGGTAGGCCGCCGCCAGCTCGCCGGCGACCGCCTCTTTCATGTTGAGGCCCTTGCGGAAGATCAGGGGCTGGGATGCGGCCACCGTTACTTGAACCGCTCGCCCGCGTGCGGGGTCAGGTCGTCAAGCGCGCGCAGCTCCGGCACCGACCCACGGGAGAGCGAGTCGTCCACATCCGAAAGCAGCGCCTCTTCCCGCGCCATCGCGCTCACGGCGCGGACCACCGGCGCGCGCGCAATCGGTGCCGGGACGTTGTAGAGCGCCTGCGTGGTGCCGGGGGCGGGCCCCAGGGCGTGGCGAAGATCCATCCGCTGTCCGACGCCCACCCCGACGATCAGGCCCGCGGCCGCGGCGGCGGCGATCCACCGCGAAGCGTGCGACGACCTGGAGGTCAGCGGTTGCGTGAACTTGGGAAAGGCGATGACGCGGCCCGGGCGCTCGGCCGCTTCGATGCGGCGGAAAATCTGTGCGCGCTGGTTCGCCAGGCGTTCGAGCGGGAACTGTTCGGCCGCTTCCGCCGCCGCCTCGTCGCGGAGATCGGCCAGCCACCCGGTAAACGCCTCGTAGCGGGTGCTGCAGTCGGAGCACACCTCGAGATGCGGATGCGCGGTGTGGCCGCCGGCGAG
>JBDTSX010000593.1:0-3323 GCA_039930925.1 Acidobacteriota bacterium
CGCAATCGTTCGCCCGATCTCCTCGACGAGCACATGCTCGGCGACCCGATCGATGGCGTAAATGGTGTCCCCTTCGTCGTCGCGGGCGACCCGCGAGAGCGCGCTCGCCGCCGCCCGCTCGAACGCCTCGACGACGTCGCGGCGGATGCGTCGATGCAGGGCCTGGACCGACGCGAGAAGCGGGTGAGCGACCATCACGACGATGGCGAGCGGTAGTGCGGCCCGCCGGCCGCGACGAGCTCCGCCGCCTTTTCTTCCGGAGAGGTATCGCTCAGGAAGTTGCCCCCCCCAATCTCCGGACCGGCCAGGTACTTCAGCAGGTTCGGGCGCCGGAGCGGCGGGTGGAACTCGATATGGAAGTGGAAACCCGCGGCGTCTCCCTTCACTGGCGCCTGGTGAAGGGCCATGACGTAGGGGAAAGGCATCCGCCACAGATTATCGAACCGGACCACCACGTCGCGGAGCACCGTCGCGAGATCCCGCCGCTCATCCTCGTCCAGATCCGCAATCGTCGCGACGCTCCGGAGCGGCGCCACGTAGGTTTCGTAGGCGTAGCGCGCAAAGTACGGAACCAAGGCGATCGCACTGCGGTGGCGGCTGACGATCCGCCTCCCGTCCTGCTGCTCCGCGGCGAGGATGTCCTGGAACAGCGATCTGCCGGTCTCTTCGAGGTGGCGTCGTCCCGCGATCAGCTCCGTCTCGATGTACTTGAAGGTGAAGTTGGTCGCGTAAATCTGGCAATGCGGGTGCGGGTTGCTGACCCCGACCACGGCCCCCTTGTTTTCGAAGATCAGGACAAACCCGACGTCGGGATGCGCCGCGAGCTCGCGCATCTGCTGCTGCCAGGTCTCGAGCAGAGCGTCCACAGCGTCGACGTCGAGCTCCGCCAGCGTCACGTCGTGCCGCGGGCTATAGCAGACCACTCGTGCCACACCGGTCGCCGGACGGCTCCGGTAGACGCCCGCGGGGGGCGTCAGGTCGCGCGGCGCGGCCGTGCCGACGCAGGGGTGGTCGTTGTCGAACACGAACGTGCCGGTATAGGCGGGGTTCTGCGCGCCGCTCACCCGCGGGTTGCCAGGGCAGAGATAACACGTGGGATCGAAAGCGGGCGGCCTGGGCGCCTGAGGCGCGACTTCGGCGCCCGACCAGGGCCGCGACTGCCGATGCGCCGCGACGATGACCCATTCCTGGCGCAGCGGGTGCCAGCGCTCCTCCCACATGCGCGGCTCAGCGCGCCGCCAGCGTCAGGACGACAATCCCACGCGCCGGAACAGTGTAGGTGAAACCAGGCCTGATGCCGGAGACCTGCGAGGTGACCGGCACCACCGCCAGCGGCGCGTCGATCGAGTTGGTGGCCTTCCGATCCGCCGCGAGCGTCACCGCCGTGCCGGTCGGAGACAGAGTGCGCAGGCCGGTGAGGTCGAGCTGTACTGGGGCGTCCGCCTCGGTCGCGTTCACCAGCTTGACGTAGATTGTTCCCGACCGGCTGTCGCGGGTGGCCGAGACGAGCACCTCGGTGTCGGTCGCCGTCGCCTTGAGAATCCGATCCCCGATCTGGCTGCTGAACATCTTGATCGCGTGATAGCTCGGCGAGCCGTAGACGCGGAGGCCGTCGTAGCCGATCAGGTTCGGCCGCCACTGCCGCGCGCCGGGGTTGACGTTCACGAACATCGGCGCATAGCAGTTCATCACCACGATGTCCGAGTTCTTCTCCATCTGGGTCATGAAGGCCGCGTCCCCGATCGCCGCCTGCATGTTCGGCGTCGGCGGCTCGCGGCGCGATTGCGGGTTCCACGGCTCGAACGGCGTCTCGTAGGCCGCCCATTCGCCGACGAAGATCTCGGGGCCCCGCCGGTCGTACGGCTCGTAGAGGCCGCGCGCCATTTTCAGGAATACGTCGGCCGTGCGGTAGTAGTGTTCGTCGACCACCTCCGGCGTGATGCTGTGCACGCGCAGCGGTTGGGGCTGCTCGAAGCCGACGGTCGAGATGACCTTGAGCTGCGGATAGCGCGCCTTGATCGCGCGATTGAACTGGACGAACCGCTGATCGTACGAACCGGACTTGTCGAACCAGTCTTCGTTGCCGACCTCGACGTAGGTCAGCGTGAACGGCTGGGGATGACCGGCCTTGGCGCGCAACGCTCCCCATTTCGAGGTCGCCGGCCCGGCCACGTACTCGATCTCGTCGAGCGCATCCTGCACGTAAGGCTCGAGCTCCGCGCCGGGATTGACGTGCGCGCCTTTCAGCGAATAGCCCGCGTAGACCGCGAGCAGCGGTTCGGCACCGAGGTCTTCGGCCCACAGCAGGAACTCGTGAAGGCCCAGGCCGTCCGACGAGCGATAACCCCACGGCCCGACGTGCCCCGGACGCTCCGACAGCGGTCCGAGGGTCTCCTTCCACTTGAACCGATCCTCGATCCGATCCCCTTCCAGGAAGTTGCCGCCTGGGAAGCGCAGGAACTTCGGCTTCATGTCGATCATCATCTGCATGATGTCGGGGCGGAAGCCGTTCGACTGATTGTTGAATGTCGGTGGGAACAGCGACACCAGGCTGAACCAGACCGTGCCGGGACGCTCCACAGCGAGCACATAGCGCGCCGAAGTCGTTGGGGTCAGGCTGCCTGTCTGCAGCGTCAACTCGTATTGTTTCCACGTCCCGCTGACGCCGGCGACGGTGCCCGAGGCGTAGACGGTCTTGCCATCGTTGCTCTGGATCGAGATCGTCATCGGGCCGGCGAATCCCGGGGCCGCCTTCGCATAGAAGGAGGCGCGGTAGCGGGTGTTCGGCTTCACGGGAATACCCCAGTAGCCTTCGTTCGCCACGCCGGCGGCACGCCCCGACGATGCCTGGGTGACATCGAGTCGCAGGCTGGTGCGGATGGTGTCGTTGAGCGGCTGACTCTTGTCCAGCGCGATCGCCGCCGCGGCGCCCTCACCCTGGACGACCGCCCAGTGCGCCGGTGACGCCGCATCGTCGAGGAAGGCACGGTTCTGCACCAGCTCGGCGTACAACCCGCCGTCGTAGGCGTGATTGATCTCCTCGGTCATCAATCCGTAGAAGAGCCGGCTCACGTCTCCCGAGGGGGACGCCGCATCGATGGCGATGGTCGGCCCAGCCGCGCGGGTCGAGGTCGCGGCGACGAGGAGCAGCAGCGAGACGAACAGTCTTGATGTCATCGTGTTCATGTCCGGACCAGGTACGGCCATCGTGCCGAGGCGTCGTGCGAAGCCCGCCCATGGTCCACCGTCGCCGGGAGACGGACCCGCGTCATCGCTTCACCGGCTCGAACGACAGCGTCCGGCTGAAGAACGGCATCACGTGC
>JBDTSX010000594.1:0-3280 GCA_039930925.1 Acidobacteriota bacterium
GCTATTACGCGAAGGGGCCGCGCCGGCGGCCGGTTCGGGTCGAGTTCTGCGAAGCTGACATCCTCGATCTGTTCGATGCGTGGCGCCGTGCGGTGGGAGTCGGCGCGTCGGCCCGTCCGGAACCGCCGGCCGGAGAACCGGCGGAGGAGCCGACACCGCGCAAGCCGGCGCTCGCGTCGCACATCGAGCGGGTGGTGGCGCGCTTGACGTCGCTTCGCGGCGGAGGTCGTGTCAGTCCCGCATTCGGCGAACGGATCGACGCCGCCGTCCGGGAGCTCGATCCGCTCTCGGCTGACGCGCGGACCGCCCGGGGCGAGGCGCGCACCCGAATCGTCGAACGGCTCGACACGCTGGATCGTGAGCTGCTGTCGGCGTTGGTCGAGGAAATCGATCCGGCCCGCGCGGCGGATCTCCGCCGCGACGCCGAGGCGGAGCTGGCGCCGTTCCGGGCGAGGATGCCGCCGGCGGCGCTCGAGCACGCGCGCCGCGCCGCCTTTCACCGGCTGGTGCGCGAAGCGACGCAGGTTCCAATCGTGTCCTACCAGTGAGCCGGCCACCGCCGGCGGAAGTCATGGGCTCAATAAATGGAAGCTTGTGGCTTCCGCCTTCAGGCGGAAGATCAACGTGAGCCGATGACCTTCAGGCGGAAGATCATTCGCGCGGCAATCGCCCGCAACAATCGGAGAGAGATGCGACTCAGCCTCGGGCAGGACATCGAAGTCTCGATTGAGAAGCCGGCGGCAGGCGGGCGGATGATCGCGCGCCACGAGGGGCAGGTGGTGCTGGTCGCGGGAGCGATCCCCGGCGAGGTTGTCGTGGCGCGGATCGAGCGCGTGGAAAAACGCCTCGCGTTCGCGGAGACGGCAAGAATCCTGTCGCCATCTCCGGACCGGCGCGAGCCTGCGGGCGACCCGCTCTGTGGCGGCTGCGGGTTTGCGCACATCGAGTACCCGCGCCAGGTCGTGCTCAAGGCGCAGATCATCGATGATGCCTTCAGGCGGCTCGGTCGCATTCCGCTCGAAAATGCCGTCGCGGTTGCCGCATCGCCTGAAGCCGGATATCGCATGCGCGCGCGCCTCCACGTCAGGGACGGAATCGCCGGCTTCTTTCGCGAGGGGACGCACCAGATCTGCGACGTGCGCGCTACCCGGCAGCTGATGCCGGAATCGATCGCCGCGATTGAGGCGGCTCTTGCGCCACTCGATGCGGCCGGCATGGAGGTGACCTCAATCGAATTGAGCGAGAACGTCGCCGGCGATCTTCGCGCCCTGCACGCGGAGATCGCCGGCCCCCAGAGCGAGTGGGCTGCCGCTCTGACCGCCGCGGTATCGGCCGCACGGCTGACCGGGTTGACGGTGCGTACCGACGCCGGTGCGTTCCACAGCGCCGGCCATCCGCGCGTCACCGATCCGCTCGCGTTGCTGACGCGGGGCCGCGCCTCCTCCGGTGACCTCCGCCGTGGGCCAACGGCATTCTTTCAGAGCAACCGGTTTCTCATCGCGGATCTCGTGGTGGCGGTGCTCGATGCGATTCCCTCGGACGGCAGCGTCCTGGACCTGTATGCCGGCGTTGGCCTGTTTGCTGTTTCCCTGGCCGCATCGGGCCGTGAGCGCGTGACGGCGGTCGAAGGGGACCGCATCAGCGGAGTCGATCTCCGCGAGAACGCCGCGCCGTACGGCAGCGCGCTCAGCGCCATCGTCGGGCGGGTCGAAGATCATCTTGCCGGGTCCGGCGCGGCGCCCGAGACGATTCTCCTGGATCCGCCCCGAACCGGGGTCTCGCGCGAGGCGATGGACGCGATCGCGCGCCGGGGCGCCCGCCGGATCGTCTACGTGTCGTGCGATCCGGCGACGATGGCGCGGGATGCCCGGCGGCTGCTCGACACAGGGTACCGAGTGACGTCTCTGCGGGGATTCGATCTGTTCCCCAACACGCCGCACGTCGAGGTGCTGGGCGTCTTCGACGCGTGATCGGTCCCGGGTCCGCGTTCCAGGCGGACTTCGCGGATCGTTACGTCCGCTCGCGCGCGCGCGCGGCGTGGACGAAGGCATCGAAGAGCGGCGTGAACTCTCCGGTCCGCCAGAAGTTCTCGGGATGCCACTGCACGCCCACGCAGAAGGCCGCGCCGGGTGACTCGATCGCTTCGATGACGCCGTCCGGCGCTAGCGCGGTGACGGCCAGGTTGTTCCCCAACCGGCCGACCGACTGATGGTGCCGGCTGTTGACCCGGCAGAGCCCGCCCCTCACGACGGTCGCGCCCATGGCTCGCTCGAGCACCGAGCCGGCCGACACACGCACCGCATGCGCGGGTGCGTCTTTCGGAAGGTTGACGCTGTGGGACAGCGCCGTCGCGAGCGCGGAGGGGATGTCCTGCACGAGATTGCCGCCGGCCGCCACGTTGAGCACCTGCGCGCCACGGCAGATCGCGAGCATCGGCAGGTCCTGATCGATCGCGCGCCGCGCCAGGTCGATCTCGAACTCGTCGCGGCCGGGCTCGGCGTCATCCACCGTGGCGTGCCGCTCTTCGCCGTACAGCACCGGATCGACGTCCCCGCCACCGGTCAGCAGCAGCCCGTCCAGCTGCGCGAGCAGCGCCCGCGGGCTCTCGCTGACTTCGAGCACGCGCACCGATCCACCCGACTGTTCCACCGACGCGACATAGTCGTCGAGCCGGCCGCAGCGCGTGATGCCGACGATTGGCGCTCGGTTGTCAGTCATTTTGCGCAGTTCCGGCTCATAACCGTAAAACCCTAAAACCCTAAAACCTCTGCACTCACATCTGCTCCGGCACGGTACATCCCATCAGCTCCAGGGCCTTCGTCAGCTGCGAGCGGTAGTAGACAGTTGCCGCACCGCGCCACAGGCGCACCTCCGCGCGCTCCTCCTGGAGAATTGGATACTTGTGATAGAAGCCGTTGAACGCCTGGGCCAGTCCGAACGCATACTTCGCGAGGACCGACAGCTCGAGCGTCCGCACCGCCTGTTCGACCACTTCATCGAGGCGCGCCGCCTCGTAGACGAGCCCCCAGAGCTCGTGCGCTTCGTCGTCTTCGCTCGTGAGCACTGCCGCGTCCGCGGTCGCCACCGCATCGACAATGCTCGCGTCGTCGAGCCCGTACCGCTCCTTCAGCTTGTTGAAGATCTTGTTGGCGCGGACGGCGGCGTACTGCAGATACGGGCCGCTCTCGCCGTGGAAGCTGACCGCTTCGTCCATGTCGAAGATGATCACTTTGCCGCGCGAGAACTTCACCATGAAGTAGCGGACCGCCGCGGTCGCGAT
>JBDTSX010000595.1:0-3274 GCA_039930925.1 Acidobacteriota bacterium
GATCGCCTCGTGGAATCCGTCGTTGGCGCTGTCACGGAACAGGACTGGCTGATTCTTGTAGGCCCGCTGATAGAAATTGTGCCCGAGCTCGTGATGGATGGTGGTGAAGTCTTCGGCGGTCTGGTCGATGCACATCTTGATGCGCACATCCTCCTCGAGGTTGATGTCCCACGCGCTGGCATGACAGACCACCTCCCGATCGCGCGGCCGGACGAACAACGATCGCTCCCAGAACGTCTTGGGCAGGGGAGCGAACCCGAGCGAGGTGTAGAACCGCTCGCCGGTGCGGACCATGTCGAGCGCGCCGAGGTTGCGCCGCTTCAGGATCTCGGTCAGCGAGAACCCGGCGTCCATGCCCGGCGGGGCGACCAGCGGGCCGATGTTCGACCAGTCCTGAGCCCAGACGTTCCCCAGCAGGTGTGCCGGAATCGGTCCCGCCGCCGGTACCGCGTCGCCGTACTTCTGGCGCAGCTTCATGCGCACGTACGCATGCAGCTCCAGGTAGAGCGGCCGGACCTGATCCCACAGTCGATCCAGCTCCTTCGTGAAGTCGTCCGGCGGCATGTCGTATTTCGCACGCCACATCGCGCCGGTGTCGGCGAACCCGAGCTCGCGCGCCCCCTTGTTCGAGAGTTCCACGAACCGGGTGTAGTCGGCACGCATCGGCGGAGCGATCGTGTGCCACCCGTCCCACACCGCGCGCAGCCGCTTCTCGTCGCGCGAGGTCGCCATGATTTTGGTGATGTCGTCGATGTTGAGGCACGCGCCGGCCTGCTGCGGATCCGGGCACCACTTGCCCTTGCCGTACGTCGCCTCGAGCTTCGCCATGATCCGGGTCAGCTCCTCGGCCTCCTTCGGATCGCTCGGTGTCGCCATCACCAGCGACAGCTTCAGCAGATTGAGTTGGCGACGCTGCTCGGCCGGGACCTCGACGTGGTCGTAGCGAGTGGCGTCCTTGGCGAAACGCGCCACCGCGTCGATGAATTCCTGGTTGACGCGAGCGCCAATCGCCTCGGTGTCATCGGTGATATAGGTCTGCTGGACCCACCCGGCCTGATTCTGCGCGACCCCCAGGCGGCGCATCGTGTCGCTCACGGAATCCAGGAAGGCTCTGGCGTCGGCCGCCGTCGGCGCAGGGGTGGGCGGCGTGGCGCGGCCACAGCTGGCCGACAGTGCGAGTCCCGCCAGCATCGCCAGGAATGAGGCTTTCCGCATCATGCGGGGACGATAACACGGCCGGTGCGCGGTCGGCATCCGGTCGCTTCGAGGTGCCCCTGAAGCACTGTCACAAAGACGATTGCGCAGCCCGCCTCGCGGCGCTAGTCTGAGTCCGGAGGCGGTGCCCAGCAGACTCGTCCGGCTGAGACCGGGCGCCGGGGATGGGTCGCCCGGCTCTGTGTACTTCCCGATCTTCGCGACCTGCGTCACGCTGACGCGACAAATCCCGGCCCGTGGCCAGGTACGGGCGTCTGAACTGCCGGGAGGGACGTGGCTCGACGCATCTCGATCATTCTGGCGGGGCTCCTCGCGGTGGCAGCGGGCGATGCGCGCGCGCAGCCGGCGCCGGCCGCGCGCCGGACCGGCCTGATCGTCGGTCGGGTCCTCGATGCCGCGACCGGCAGGCCCGTCAGCGGCGCCGTCGTGACGATCGGCGCGTGGCTGCGCCAGGCGCCGCAGATCCTGACCGGCGGCGATGGCCGATTCGTCTTCCGCGATCTCGAGAGCGGCAGCTACACGATCAACGCCGGGAAGTCCGGATATCTACCCGGGTCAGCGGGACGCCGGCGGCCGGACGGACCGTCGCAGCCGATCCAGGTTGGCGAGGGAGCGCGGCTCGGCGACGTGGTCATCCGGCTCTGGAAACAGGCCTCGATTTCCGGCGCCGTGCTGGACGAGGCCGGGGAGCCGCTCGTCGGCGTCCAGGTTCGCGCCTTCCGGCGCACCGTGGTGAGCGGCAGGCTCCGGTTCGTGACCAGCGCGGTCGTCGCGACCGACGATCGTGGCATCTATCGGGCCGCCGCGCTCACGCCCGGCGACTACGTCGTGGCCACGTCGGCACGCGATGTCGCCGTGCCGCTGTCCGTCGCGCGCGACATGCAGGCGTCCGATTCTCCGGCACGCGCCGAGCTCGGCGTCGTCGCGCTGCCCGGCGCGACCACCTCGATTCAGGTCGGCGAGTCGGTCTACGGGCTCGGGCGCGGCGTTGCGGTCCCCCCACCGCCGCGCGGCGGACGTGTGTTGCTGTACCCGACCACGTTTTATCCTTCGGCGCTCGTGCTCTCGCAGGCCTCGGTGATCGCGCTGGGATCGGGCGAAGAGCGTGACGCGGTCGATCTCCAGATCGTCCCGGTAGCGACCGCGCGGGTGTCCGGCACGGTGTCCGGACCCGACGGACCAGGCCAGGGACTGGTGGTGCAGCTGGTGCCGGCGGCGGCCGGCGACGTCGCGCTGGCGCCCGACGCGCCGGCGACGGTGAGCGATCGGTACGGCCGCTTCCTGTTCGCCGCGGTGCCACCGGGCCAGTTTCTGATGCGGGTAACCGTGCCGTCGCATGCCGTGCCCGGTTCCACCGATCGCGACGAGATGCTGTGGGTCGAAGTGCCGGTCACGGTCGGCGGCGCCGATCTCGACGGCGTCGCGCTGACGCTGCAGGCGGGGCTGCGCATCAGCGGCGTGCTCGATCTCGAGGGCGTCCAGCTGCCGGCGCGGGGTGGACCCAACGCAATCGTGCTGATTGAGCCTGCTGACGTGATGCCTGGCTTGACGGTTCCGGTCAGGCCGATTGCGGTCACCGCGAACGGGCGCTTCATTTCCTCCGGACTTCCGCCCGGCAAGTACTTCGTGCGGATCGCGTCGCCCCCCGCCGGCAGGATGGTCAGGAGCGCGACATACAACGGCCGGGACGTAGCCGAGACTCCGCTCGAGCTCGAAACCGGCGACGCCGAAGGAGTCATCGTCTCATTCACCGACCGGCCAACGGCGCTGCGCGGTGTCGTCAGCTCGCGGCGCGGTCCGCCGGATCCCGACGCCATCGTGCTGGTCTTCCCTACCGATTCCCAGGCCTGGACGAACAACGGCGCGAGCAGCCGCCGCGTGCGCAGCGCGCGGGCCAGCGCGACCGGCCAGTACCTGGTGCCCGCGCTGCCGCCGGGCGACTACTACGTCGCGGCGATCGCGGACGATGCCGCGGGCGACTGGCCGGATGCTGAATTCCTCCAGGCGCTGACGAGCCTCGCGACCCGCATCACGATCAGTGAAGGGCAGCAGCGCACGC
>JBDTSX010000596.1:0-3271 GCA_039930925.1 Acidobacteriota bacterium
GGTGCTCTGGGCCGAAGGGGACTTCTACATCCTCGACTTCGAAGGGGAGCCTGCCAGGGCGCTGGCGGAGCGCCGGCTGAAGCAGTCTCCCCTGAAGGACGTCGCCGGGATGATCCGGTCGTTCGACTACGCGGCATACGCCGGCCTCTTCGCCTACACGGCCTCGCGGCGCGCCGAATTCGCGAACCTCGAGCCGTGGACCCGAGTCTGGCAGACCTGGGCGACGGCCGCGTTCTTGCGCGGATATCTGACCGCCGCAGCCGGGGCTCAGTTCGTGCCGTCGGTTCCCTCGCAACTCGACGCGCTCCTGGAGCAGTTCGTGCTCGACAAGGCGCTCTACGAGCTCAATTACGAGCTGAACCACCGGCCGGACTGGGTGCGTATTCCGCTGCGCGGCATCTTCGATCTGGCCGGCGACATTCTGAAGCCCGCGTGACCGCTGCGCGGCGTCGAACAGGACAACCGCACGACAGCCGCTCGTCTTCGCGCCTCCGGCGCAAAGGCCCCGCGGCTGCTGCTCCATTCGGATCGAGATTCACAACCCCATGACCGACCCTGTCGCGCCCACTGACCTGCCGCTGTATGTGCCGGTCAGCACCTATCGGCTCCAGGTGCATGGCGGGTTCCCTCTCCCGGCCGCGCGTGACATCGTCCCCTACCTGGCGCGCCTTGGCGTGGATACCTGTTACACCTCCTCCTACTTCACCGCCGCGCCGGGCAGCACACACGGGTACGACGTCAACAACCACAACGAGATCAATCCCGAAGTCGGCGGCCCCGACGCGCACACCGCCTTCACGGCGGCGCTCGCGGCGCACGGGATGCGGCACATCGTCGACTTCGTGCCCAACCACATGGGCATCGGCGGCGGTACCAATCCCTGGTGGAACGACCTGCTCGAGAATGGCCCGAGCGCAGCCGCGGCGATTTTCTTCGACGTGGACTGGCATCCCGTCAAGGCGGAGCTGCACGCGAAGCTGCTGCTGCCGATTCTCGGCGATCAGTACGGGGTCGTGCTCGAGCGCGGCGAGCTCCAGCTCGCCTTCCACGACGGCGCGCTGGTGTTGAAGTATTTCGACCAGGAGCTCCCGATCAATCCGCGGCAGGTCCCGCGCGTCTACAAGGCGGCGGTAGAGGTGGCGACGGCAGCGCTCGGCGCGGACAGTCCGCCGATTCACGAGTTCCTCAGCATCATCACGTCACTGGCCAACCTGCCTGCCTATACCGTGAGCGATCCCGCGCTGGTCGCCGAGCGCCAGCGCGAGAAAGAGGTGGCGCGCTCGCGTCTCGCGAGGCTGACCGAGGAGGCGCCGGCCGTCCGCGAGGCGATCACCGCCGCGATCAGCCGGTTCAACGGCACCCCCGGCGATCCGGCCAGCTTCAACGAGCTCCACGAATTGCTCGAGTCGCAGGCCTATCGGATCGCGCACTGGCGCACGGCGTCGACCGAGATCAACTACCGCCGGTTCTTCGACGTCAACGGGCTGGCGGGCCTGCGGGTCGAGCACCAGGAGGTGTTCGACGCCACCCACCGGCTGCTCGGCGAGCTGATTCGCGACCACAAGGTCGATGCGGTCCGCGTCGATCATCCGGACGGCCTCTTCAATCCGGCCCGCTACTTCGACATGCTCCAGGCGCTCGCCGCGCGGGCGCGAGGTGTCGCCGCGGCCAGGCCGGAGCCAACCGGGGCCGAGCCGGCCCCCAACGCCGCGAAGCGTCCGCCCCGTTTTCTGTATGTCGTCGCTGAAAAGATCCTCTCCGGGGCGGAGCAGCTGCCGATGTCCTGGGCGGTGCACGGCACCACCGGCTACAACTACCTGAACGACCTGAACGGCATCTTCGTCGACGCGTCGCGGGCCAGGCGCGCCCGCCGCATCTACGCGAAGCTCACCGGGCATGGCGAGGCCTTCGACGACGTCCTGTACGCGGCCAAGCGGCTGATCATGACGACCGCGATGGCGAGCGAGCTGATCGTGCTCTCGCACATGCTCGACCGGATCGCGGAGAGCAACCGCAGGTCCCGCGACTTCACGCTCGACAGCCTGCGCGACGCGATCACCGAGGTCGTCGCCTGCTTCCCGGTCTACCGCACCTACGTGGACGAAACCGGCTGGCGCGCGGAGGATCGGGCGATCCTGTCGCAGGCGATTGCGCGGGCGCGCCGGCGCAATCCGGCGATGGAGTCGTCGATGTTCGATTTCATCCGGGAGGTCATCCTGCCGCGGGAGGTGCAGGAGGCGAAGCCGGAGCTGCCGGCCCGTCACGAGCGGCGCGGCGGCTATCCCCCGTCGACCGCCGAGGAGTCCCGCGAGCGTCTGCGCTTCGGAATGAAGCTGCAGCAGTACACGGGGCCGGTGCAGGCGAAGGGTATGGAAGACACCTCGTTCTACCGCTACAACGTCCTGCTCTCGCTCAACGAGGTCGGCGGAGACCCGGCGAGATTCGGGCGGTCGGTCGAGGATTTTCACGACGCCAACGCGGCGCGCGCATCCGAGTGGCCGTCCGAGATGATCACGACCGCCACCCACGACACCAAGCTCGGTGAGGACGTCCGCGCCCGGATCAACGTGATCTCGGAGTTGCCGGACGAGTGGGGCCGGGAGGTCGGCCGCTGGATGCGGATCAATCGCACGCAGCGATCCCTCATTCACGGCGAGCCCGCGCCGGATCACGCGGACGAATACCGGTTCTACCAGGCGCTGGCGGGGGTCTGGCCGCCGGAGCTGCCGGATCTGAGTGGCGGCGTCGTGCCCGAGGAGCTGATCCGGCGCCTCTCCGAGTACATGCTGAAGGCGGCGAAGGAAGCCAAGGTCCATACGAGCTGGCAAACGACCAACCAGCTATACGAAGACGCGGTCGAGCGGTTCGTGAAAGGCGTCCTCACCGGCCCACACGGCGCGCGGCTGCTGTCCGCGTTCCTGCCGTTGCAGCGCCGGCTCGCGTCGCTCGGGATGATCAACTCGCTCGCGCAGGTCGCGCTGAAGATCGGATCGCCAGGCGTGCCCGACTTCTATCAGGGCACGGAACTCTGGGATCTGAGCCTCGTCGATCCGGACAATCGCCGACCGGTTGATTTCGAGCTGCGCGCGCGCCTGCTGGACCAGGTCGATGCGTTGCTCGCGACCAGCGGTGACGAGCGCACGCGCACCCTGTCGGCGTGGTTGGCGGCGTGGCCGGACGGGCGGATCAAGCTGCTGGTGACGGCCGCCGGGCTGCGGCTGCGGCGGGCGCTGCCGCACGTCTTTCTGGGCGGACGGTATCTGCCGCTCAC
>JBDTSX010000597.1:0-3265 GCA_039930925.1 Acidobacteriota bacterium
CACCGAAATGGCCACGGTCGCCGAGTCCGCCCGCCACCTCCCCGACGCCCGCGTGCGCCGCTTCCTAATCAATTGCCGCGGCTCCCACCACGCCGCCCCGCGGACGGCGGCTCCCTGTCACGTTCGGTTACGGCTTCGTCTTTCCACCGCGGCGGGCCTTGCCGAAGAACACGTACGCGCCGGACGTCGTGGATGTGAGCAGATCCATGGCCCCGTCCTTGTCCAGGTCGACAGCGACGACCTGCGAACCGGCGCCCGACTGATTGTGCACCAGCTCGGGTACGAACTCGGCGCCACCAGGGGCCTGCTTGTTGCGGACGGTCCGATAGACGTACAGCACCGGGGCGCCGTACGGATCCGGGTCGAGAAAACTTTCATGATGGGAGAAGAATCGCTTGCCGACGATGAAGTCGGGGATGCCGTCGCCGTCGACGTCGGCGGCGGTCGAGCCGTGCGGCTCCGAGAAGGTCACGTTGCCCGCGTTCCTGGTCGAGTAGTCGTCCGCAATCATGTGCTGCACGAAGGAGATCGCGCCACCGGCGTCACGCTTCTGCTCGAACCACGCCAGGCCGAACACGTGCGCCTGAAGCGACGTGACGACGTCGTTGAGCCCGTCGCCGTTGACGTCGTAGACGGCCATCTCGGCGCCGCCCTCGGATCCGCGCCCCGACCCTCTGCCGAACGCCTGGGGGTGGTACACCCATGCCGGCTGCTGGCTGCCGCCGGCGGGCTGCTCCCACCATCCGTACACGTTCAGGATGTCGACGCGCCCGTCACCGTTGATGTCTCCGGCGCCGATGCCGTGCGCGGCGTAGGTCCCGGCTTCGGCGACCTGCGTCGAGATCCACGGCCCGGTCGGGTTCGCCGGATCCGGCTTCGCAAATCTCACGGCGCCGCCGCTCGCATAGATGAGCTCGGGCTTGCCATCGCCATCGATGTCCTTCATCACCGAGATCTCCCCCTGATTCCCCCCCGGAATCACGTTCGGGTACACGTCCCACCGGCGCGCCTCCCCTTTCGGGTTGACGTACAGCTTGCTCCCCGAGGTCGACGCCAGCAGGACGTCGGGCCATCCGTCGCCGGTGTAGTCGCCGGCAAACGCCACCCAGTTCGAGGAGAAGTCGGTCGAGGGGTTGACGGTCTGCGCGGCGTAGATCTCGCGCGCAGTGGTGAAATCCGGTCCCATGAAGATGAAGGGGCCGGAGACGATGTCGAGGTTGCCGTCGCGGTTGACATCCGCAGCGGCGACCGAGAACGAATAGTAGTACGGGGTCAGCCGCTCGACGCGGAAGTTGGGCGAGAGCTGTTCCTTCGCGAACCGCTTCAGCCCGAGATCCCGGTACGACACGTCGCGGAAACGGACCTCTCCGGTCCCGCCGACATAAAGTGCGATCGGGCCGAACCGGCCCAGCTCGTCGTCGGCGGCGCCCCCTCCCGTAAGGCCGCTGTTGATCAGCGGACGGACCAGGTTCGCGTCGATGATGATGTCGAGATCGTTCCAGTCGTCCGGCTTCAGCGCGGTGGAGGGGCGCACGATCGGAAGCGCGACGCCGGACGCGAGCACGCCGCGGCCGCGCCCCGCGCCACCCGCACGACCGCCGGGCGGCTGGCCCGGAGCACCGGGTGCGCCGGGTCCGGGGGCCGGTCCGCGTCCCCCTGCCGCTGCGCCGGGACCGCCACGTGCCGCCGCCGCGGCCGTGTCGGCGGGGCTCGGCGCGAAGCGGATCATGCCGCCGCCGGGACGCAGGCGTTCACGGGTCAGTTCGCGCCCTGCTGCGTCGAGCGTCACCGCATAGGCGGCGACGTCGCCGTCGACGAGGGACACGTACACCCCCTTCATGCCGGAGGGGGTCTTCTCGGCGCGGAGCAGCACCCCGGTCTTGCAGCCGCCGGTACAGCGGAAGTCCCCGCCGAACTCCACGTCCTGCAGCGATTTGTCGAGGACGAGCCAGCCCCCTTCCGGCGATGTGGGGGTGCCGATCAACTCACCGTCGGCCGCCCGCCAGCCCGCCTGCCCGAGCACCTGCCAACCGGCGAGCGTCGAGCCCTTGAACGTCCAGTCCGGCACGAACGTGCCACGAGTCGCGGCGATCGGCGCCGTCACCACCGCCGCCAGGACCGCGATTCCGCCGAGTAGTCGTTGCAACATCGAGCCTCCTCACTGTCCCTGCCGCCGCACCGCCCGCGCCGCCTGAGAATAATCGATTATCGGTTAGTGACCCGACCAATAATCGCGGACCGGCGAGGGCCGCCACCAGCCACGCCGCTCGTCAGGCGCGGAACGGCACGCCCTGTTTCTCGAGATACGCCTTGGCGATGGTCGCGGTCTCCAACGGCGTCATCGGCATGTTCTGAGTGCCGTCGAGCTCCACCATGAGCATGCCGTTCAGCGCGCGTCCGCCCATCATCGTGAGGACCGTCGCCAGATCGACCTTCCCCTGGCCGAGCGGGCAATAACCCACGAAGGCCTCACCGCCCGAATAGTCCTTCAGATGCATGTGGTGAATCAGCGGCAGGAAGTCCTTGACCACCTGCACGGGATCCGATCCCCCCTTCTGCAACTGACCGATGTCGGGACCGAACTTGAGATACCGCGTGTCCACCGCTTCCATGACCGCGTAGGTTTCGTCTCGCGTCTCGATGCAGGTGCCGGTGTGCTGATGGAGTACGGCCGTCAACCCGAGGTCCGTGATCGCCTTGGCCCCCTCGTTGAGCGCCGCGATGATGTCGTGCTTGTGATCGGCGAAGACGAAGGTCGCGCGGTTGACGCCGTTCGGCCCGAAGACGATCACTTTGCCGCCGTGCTTCTTCACCACGGCGGCGGTCGCAACCAGGCGCTCGATCGACGGCTTCCGCTGCGCCGGGTCGGTCAGGTTCGGGCCGCCATAGCTCGAGATCAGTGGCAGTCGGTACTGCTCCACGAACTTGCCGATCCCGCCGTTCGCTTCCATGCCTTCGATCTGCCAGCCGAACAACTCCAGCCCCTGGAACCCGAGGCTCGAGACGTCTTTGAAGATCTGCTCGATCGCGTTGGCATCGACGGGGCGGATCGCGGTCGGCGGGGGCGCCAGCCCGGGATCGGCGCTGCGTCCCGGAGCCGGTGCCGCGGCGGCCGGCGCGGTGGCTCCCCCCTGCGCACGCCCGGCTGCCGGGAGATTTCCGCCTGGCCACGTGATGCCGGTATGCCCGATCTTCAGGTTCTTCCGGCCCTGCGCCCACGCCGGCAGCGCGGACGCACCCAGACCGAGTGCCACCAGCTGGGCGA
>JBDTSX010000598.1:0-3260 GCA_039930925.1 Acidobacteriota bacterium
CGCGCCATGACGGATCGGATCCGGGCGATCCCGATCACCAGGCGCACGCGGGTCGCGACGGTCGGTTCGCTGCAGGGTGCGGGCGTGGTGACCGCGATCCTGCCGAACGGGCGCCGCACGCGGATGCGCATCGTTCCGACGGTAGCGCCGATCAGCGAGGTGAACCGGCTTCGTTCGGTGGTGCTCTCGAACGAAAAGCGGCAGGCCGCGGCGATCGCGACCAACGCGAAGGCGGTCACGTCGCTCGCCACCACACAGACCGTCACCCTGAAGCGGCTGAACGCGCAACAGATCAGGAGCGACAAGGAGCTCAGCCGCCGCGTGGTCGAAGGAGACAACCGGCTCGATGCGCGGATCACCAAGGAACTGAGCGGCGGCAGCGGCGTGATCGACAAGCACAGCAAACGCATGGCGCGCGTGCTGAAACGCGAGCGCCGCCGGGCGATGATGAACAACGTGCTGCTCGCGACGTCGGTGCCGTTCTTCCTGGCCTACGGCGACCGCGAGTCGCCGTTCACCAAGGACAACGCCATCCTCGCCGGCTCGACGCTCTTCTGGCTCCTCGGCGATGACGTGGTCAGTTCATGGGTGTCGCAGAAGGGAGGGATGCAGACGGCCGCGTCGGTGTGGTCCTACGGCGCGCCGGTCGCCAACGGCGGCGGGCTGTACTGGTGGTTCCGGAACAAGCAGAATTCGCGATTCGTCGCCGGCGTCGATCCGGTCGTACCAGGCACGCCGAAAGAGATCGATGTGTCGGAGATGTTGAAGAAGGACGGCCGCGCGTCGTTCAAATCGGCGGCGCCTGGCAATGCGGTCGTGGCGTCCTTTGCCGAAGCCGGGGCGACCGGCACCCTCACCGCCGTGTTGAGCAAAGACGGCATTCTGACTCTGAATATCGCTCCCGCAGCCGTGGCGGCTCCTGGCGCCAGGGCTCAGGCTGCCGCTGCGGGCGGTGCGGGGGCAGGCATCGACGTCGCCTGGATCGTCGACACCAAGGCTCCGGCCGCGGCGCTTCCTGTGTAGTCTCATTCGATCGCTCGATGAGCTGTGAGGTCCAGACTAGTGGCGGGCGATTCCGAGCGGCGGCGCTTCCGTGATGCCGATCATCGCGGAGCGCCGCCTCGAGGCGCCCGCGAGCTCACCGCGATGCTTCCCAACGGCCGGACGGTGTGGCTTCGCGTGGCCGCACCGCTCGCGCCGGCGACCGCGGTCAGTCATGTCTCACAGCTCGCCGAAACCCTGGCGGAACGCCGCCGGTCCAGCACCATCGGACTGGCGGAGTCGATCGAGCGACTGTCGAAGACGATCGTCGAGGATGCCGAGCGCCTCGAGCGCGCGCGGCTGGCACGGGTCGGGGCCCTTCGTCGCCGCATCGCCAGCGCCGACAACGCGGTGGACGCGCGGCTCGCGAAGGCGCGCCAGGAGTTCCGCTCCCGGCTCGCCAGGCAGCTGAAGATCGATCGCGAAAACATCCGCCGGCTTCGCCGCCGGGATTTGTGGGACAAGATTCTGCTCGCCTCGGCGCTGCCGTTGTTCACTGCCTACGGCGAGCGCGGGAACCCGTTCGGCTCGAACAACCTGACGCTGACGATCTCGCTCCTGATTTGGCTGGTCGGCGATCGGGTGGTGGAAGCGCTGTTTGGATCCGATGCGGCCAAATCTCCCTATGCGCTGGAGGACGCCGATGCTTGGTCGTACATTGCGCCGTTCGGCAACCTGCTGGCGGGCTGGTGGCTGCTCGGCGACCGGCAGCACGAGCGGTTCGTGACGCGTGTCACGACTCTCAAACTCGAGAACACCAGCCACCGCGCGCCGGACGGCACGATTTTCTACCGCTACCGCGCCGAAGTAGACCTGCAGAGGGTGATTGCCAAGGGTCACTTCGAGGATTTCGCGACGTTCAGCGGCGTCACCGCCGTCGCGGCGATCGGCGGCATTCGCTGGTCGCCCGCCGCGGCCGCGCTCGACCCGCGGATCGAGAGACTCGCCGCGAAGGTGGATGGAGGCAGGTTGCGGTTGACGTTCAGGGCAGTTGCGCAGACGGCCGCCCCAATCGGGCCTTATCCCTCCGCGCTCGGTGAGGTGGACGTGGCGTGGCTGGTGGATACCGACAAACCTCGTTTACCCGCGTCCTCGAAATGACGATCGCCATGCCAGAACCAGGACCTGTTGGTGATCTCGTGACCGCCGTCGCCGACGCGCTGCACGGCGATCGCACCGGACTACGCGCGATCGTCGCCGGCGCCAGAGAGCGGGCCGAGGATCGCGCCCTCGATTCAATCAGTTCCCGCCGGCCGCAGGGCACGCCCGAGCCGATCCCCTCGCCCGCCGCGTACCCTACTCCTCGAGCCGCAGGCGACCGATCGGTGCAGCTACGGTTGCCGAACGGCCGCCGCCTGCGAGCGATGGTCTCGCCGGGCATCGCGCGCCGGGGCGATCTGTCCGCGGTCGCGCGGGCGAGCGCAGAAAACGATCGCCGGGCATTTGCCGCCCTTCGCCGTCATCGCTCCGCGATTAACGGACTGGCGCGATCGCAGGAAGCGCTGTCCCGGAACGTAGCCGCGCTGCGCAGCCAGTCAGACCGAACGCTGATCGGCCTGGCCCAGGGATTCGCACGGCCCGGGCGGCAGGCTCGCGACGCAGCGATGCAAGTTCCCGCAGCGGTCGTCGGCAGCGCGTCGAGACGTCCATCCTCCGCGTTTCCATCGCCTCGGCCAGGTCAGTCCCAACAGCAGCAGGCGCAACGCGTCGAGCAGTTGCGTCAGGCCGAGCAAGCCAGAACGCTGGCCACGCGAATGCAAATCCAGAACGTCACGAACGTCGTGAATTCGGTGCAGGCCGCTGCCTACGGCCAAAAAGGCCGGCTGCTGGCCACCAACAATCTGCTGCTCGCGGGGAACCAGTTGTTCTGGACGCTGCTCGACCCCGTGTTGCAACGGGTGGGTGCCCTGGACGCCGCGTCGGCGACGGTCGTGGCCGCATTGGCGCCCCTCGGAAGCCTCCTGACGGGCGGGGTCCTGCTGGCCGACCGCCAGACGGTTCGATTCATCTCCGGAACGGCCACATTCGATAACACGCACCGCGAATTTCGAGAGTCGCTTCGCGATCAGGTGGGGGAACGGCTCTGGCCGGCGTTCCGGCGCAGGACCGACGTACCAGTGAATCTGACGATCCTCGAAGACTCCCAGGAATCCGCTTTCTTGTTGCAGGCGCAAGTCGACCAGGGTTCCGTGCTCATCCGCATCGCGGACGAGGTGGGG
>JBDTSX010000599.1:0-3248 GCA_039930925.1 Acidobacteriota bacterium
CGCTGGTGCAGTGCCTCGAGATCCTCGGCAAGCAGGAGCCGCACAAGAATTTCTCGGCGGTGATCCTCAAGGTCAGGGAAGACGTCGAGTCGGGCGCGGCGCTCGCCGACGCGATGAAGAAGCACCCGAAGACCTTCGACCCGCTGTTCTCGAACATGATCGCGGCCGGTGAAGCGGGCGGTATTCTCGACACCATCCTGAAGCGCCTCGCGGTCTACATCGAGAAGAGCGTCAAGCTGAAGGGGGAAGTCAAGTCCGCGATGATCTATCCGGTCGCGGTGATCGTGATCGCCGGGCTCGTCGTCGGCGCGATTTTGTGGAAGGTCATCCCGACCTTCGCGGCGCTGTTCGCCGGCCTGGGCGCGCAGCTGCCGATGCCGACCCGCGTGGTGATGGCGATGAGCGGCCTCCTGGTCAGCTACGGCTGGCTCGGGATCATCGTGATCGGTCTGATCGGGTATGCGCTCAAGACCTATTACGCGACCAACGGCGGCCGGCACATGATCGACCGGATCGCGCTGAAGCTGCCGATTCTCGGCAACATCCTGCGCAAGGTCGCGGTCGCGCGCTTCTGCCGGACGCTCTCGACCCTGCTGGCCTCGGGCGTGCCGATTCTGGACGGCCTCGACATCACCGCGCGCACCGCCGGCAACGCGATCATCGAGGACGCGATCCAGACCACCCGCACGAGCATCGAGCGCGGCGAGACGATTTCCCAGCCGCTTCGCGAGACCAAGGTGTTCCCGTCGATGGTGGTGCAGATGATCAACGTCGGCGAGACGACCGGCGCGCTCGACGCGATGCTCTCCAAGATCGCCGACTTCTACGAGGACGAGGTGGATACCGCGGTGGCGGGATTGCTGACGCTGATGGAGCCGGTGATGATCGCGGTTCTCGGCGTCGTCGTCGGCGGCATCGTGATCGCGATGTACCTGCCGATCTTCGATTTGATCAGCAAGCTGACGTAAGTGCCAAACGGGACGCAGCGGGTCAAGCTCCTCTGGCTGATCGGGTGCCGCGCGGCGGTGATCACGCTGCTGCTCGGCACTGCGCTGCTGATCCAGATCAAGTCGCCGGGCGCGGCGCCGAGCGACCCGCTGTTCCTGCTGATCGGGGTCAGCTATGCGCTGACCGCGCTCTACGTCCTGACGCTCAAGTTCGCCGAGCGGCACCGCTGGGTGATCGACGTGCAGCTGGCCGTCGACGCGGTCTTCGTTTCGGCGGTGGTGCACCTCACGGGGGGCGTCGCCAGCGGCTACTCGACGCTCTACACGCTGCCGATTATCGCCGCGAGCGCGATCGACAGCCGCCGCGGCGGGATGAGGGTGGGGCTGCTCAGCTCGGTCCTCTACACCGGGCTGGTGCTGGGCGAGTACTTCACGCCCGGCGTGCTGCCGGGCCTCGACTACCAGTCGCTCCCGGCGCTGCGGAACGCGATGTTCGCCGTCGGGCTGAACGTCTTCGGGTTCGTCGCGGTCGCGTCCTTGAGCGGGTACCTGGCGGAGGGGCTGCGGCGCGCCGACGAGAAGCTGCTGCAGGCGTCGAACCAGATTGCGGACCTCCAGGCGTTCAGCCAGTACGTGATCAACAGCCTGACGAGCGGGCTGGCCACGACCGACATCGATGGACAGGTGCTGACCTTCAACCGGGCCGCTGAAGCGATCACCGGCATCTCGGTCGCGAATGCGGTGGGACGCGGGGCGAGCGAGGTGCTGCAGCTGCCGCCGGACGTGGCGGCGATCTTTGGTCCACGCGACGCGCGGCCGCCGCTCCCGCGGGTCGAGGTCGGGTTCCGGCGCAGCGACGATTCGCACATCGAGCTCGGGCTGAGCACCGCGTCGCTGATGACGCCGCGCGGCGAGACCGGGTTCCTGTTCACGTTCCAGGACGTCACCCAGTCGCGCCGGAACGATCGGGAAGCGCGTGTGCAGCAGCGGCTGGCCGCGGTCGGCGAGATGGCGGCCGGGATCGCGCACGAGATCCGCAATCCGCTGGCGTCGATGTCGGGATCGATCCAGATCCTGCGCCAGGAGCTGCCGCTGACCGAGGACCAGGCGCAACTGATGGACATCGTGCTGCGCGAATCGGACCGGTTGAACGAGACCATCGGCAGCTTCCTGGCCTATGCGCGTCCGCAGCGGCTGGCGACCACCCGCGTGGACATCCGCCAGGTGATCACCGACACGGCGCGGCTGCTCCAGAACAATGCGGAGCTGACCGAGTCGCACGAGATCCGGGTCGACGTGCCGCCCGGCGAAACCTGGTACGAAGCGGACCAGAACCAGATCCGGCAGGTGGTGTGGAACCTGGCCACCAATGCGGTGCGCGCGATGCCGCATGGCGGTCAGCTGCGCATGTCGGTGGCCCAGCACGCACCCGGAGCGGGCATCGACGGCGAAGTGGTCATCCGGGTGGAGGATCAGGGAGTGGGGATCGCCCCCGACGAGCTCGACGGCATCTTCCAGCCGTTCCGGGGCGCCTTCACGCGCGGCACCGGGCTCGGCCTGGCGATCGTGCATCGGATCGTCAGCGACTACGGTGGCGAGGTGCACGTCACGTCTCAGCGCGGCATCGGCACCCAGGTGGAAGTCACGCTGCCGCAGGGGTCCGCCGCCAAGAAGGAAGCGCCGGCAGTGCTGAACTAACCCATGACCACCGAACTTCTCCCCGGCGAACGACTCACCGCGACCGCTCCGGCGCGGGTGCTGGTGGTCGACGACGAGCGCTCGATGCGGGAGCTGCTTTCGATCGTGCTCAAGCGGGACGGCCACAGCGTCGTGACCGCCGAGGACGGCCGCGCCGCGGTGGAGGTGTTGAAGCGGGAACGCGTCGACGTCCTGATTACCGACATCCGGATGCCCCATATGAACGGGGTGGATCTCCTCCGCGAAGCCAGGCGGATCGCCCCCGACATCATCAGCATCGTGATGACGGCGTTTGCGTCCGCCGAAACCGCCATCGAAGTGCTGCGCGATCTCGGCGCCGCCGACTACGTCAACAAGTCGCCGAGCGCGGTCAACGAAGTGCGCCTACGGGTCGGGAAGGAGCTCGAGAGCCGGCGGCTCCAGCAGGAGAACGTGCTCCTGAAGCGGGTGCTCAAGACCACCCATCAGTTCTCGAACATCATCGGCGCCAGCGGCGCGATGCTCTCGGTGTTTCACCTGGTCGAAACCATCGCGCCGACCAGCAGCACGGTGCTGATCAGCGGCGAGTCCGGCACCGGGAAGGAGCTGGTCGCGCGCGCGATC
>JBDTSX010000600.1:0-3190 GCA_039930925.1 Acidobacteriota bacterium
CACCTGGACGTGGCGCTGCGCCGGTTCGTCGAAGGTCGAGGAGATGACCTCGCCGTTGACGGAGCGCTGCATGTCGGTGACTTCTTCCGGACGCTCGTCGATCAACAGCACGATCAGGAAGACTTCCGGGTGGTTCTTCGCCACCGATTGCGCGATGCTCTGCAGCAGCATCGTCTTACCGGTGCGCGGCGGCGCGACGATCAGGCCGCGTTGTCCCTTGCCAATCGGCGCCATCAGATCCAGCACGCGCCCCGACAGTTGATCGGGAGTCGTCTCGAGCACGAACCGCTCCTGCGGATAGAGCGGCGTCAGGTTCTCGAAGAACAGCTTGTCGCGCGCCTGTTCCGGCGACTCGAAGTTGACCGCCTCGACCTTGATCAGCGCGAAGTAGCGTTCCCCTTCCTTCGGTCCCCGAATCTGGCCGGAAACCGTGTCGCCGGTCTGCAGATCGAACTTGCGGATCTGCGACGGCGAGACGTAGATGTCGTCCGGGCCCGGAAGATAGTTGTAGTCAGGGGCGCGCAGGAATCCGAACCCATCGGGCAGCACTTCGAGGACGCCTTCGGAGAAGATGAACCCGCTCTGCTCGGTCTGCGCTTTCAGGATCTGGAAGATCAGCTCCTGCTTGCGCATGCCGGTGGCGCCGGCGACGTTCAAGTCCTTGGCGATCTGGGTGAGATCCTGGATGCTCTTGTCCTTCAGGTCGTTGATGTTGAGCCCGCGCCCATGCCGGCCGTCCTCGCCTCCCCCGCGCGGATGGGTTTGCTGTGGCGATGGCGGCGCCGCCGGCTGGGAGGGCTGGGCCGCGGCCTCTTCTTCGGGCGTGTCGGAGACAGGCGCTTCGGTGGCCGTGGCGGCGGCGGTTGCTTGATCGGCGTGCTGACGCGCTGAGGTGCGTTTGTTGCTGGTTGGCATGAGACTGCTGGCGCTGTGAATCGATTGGTTTGAGGGCTGACGTTGACTTACGGGTGACGTGTCGAGTTTTCTGGCTGCGTGCGAGGCGGAATGACGTGTCTGGGGCCCCGCGGGTACAGAGGCTGCTGGGAAGTGTTGTGTTGCCGAGAGTATACGCACGGGCCGGGGGCGGTGTCAACAACGACGCCGGTCAGATGTCAAGCCGGTCAGAGCGCCGGCACGGCCCAGGTGCTGCTAGAATCCGGCGATGGCAAAAAGTGGGACCGCGCCTGTCCTCTTCCTGATTGCCGCCGGGCTGTTTGTCATCGGCGCAATCCGTGATGGGTTCTTCCCCACGCTGCTCTCACACCCGCCGGGCCGGCCCGCCGTATGGGCGTCCCTCGCGGTCGTCTTCCTCATCATCGGCGCGGCGGGCCGTCGACGTTCAAGGCTGTAGCCTCGTACGGTTCTCGACAGCCTGCGTCGGCCGGAATATGGCCCGGCGACCCTACTTACCGGGGACCCAACGTCAGTACCGGGCCGGGCTGTCCCCGATCCCGATGATGCTGCAGGCCTGGATGACGTTCAGCCCCAGCTCGCGCGCGCGCGCGACGACCTCGCGTCCGTCCGCGCCCGGGTTGAGCCACACCTCACCCACCACCTTCTCCGCGAGCTCCTCCATCACCTTCACGCCGGCCTCAGCGGGCACATAGACCGTCGCCATGTCGATCGGCCCGGGCACGTCGAGCACCGAGGCGTATGTCGTGTGCCCCTCGATCAGCGTCTCGGTCGGGTTGATTGGAATGACGGTGTACCCCTGACGCTCGAATGCGCGGAGCGCCTTGTTGCCGAACTTGTCGCGATTGCTCGAGGCGCCGATCACGGCGACGGTCTTGGACATGGTTCGATTGTACTGCCCCATTGCGGCGTCTGGCTGGGGTAGAAGGCCGCTGGCGGCCAACTGCAGCAGGCCTACAATGTCCGATGGCCTCCCTCGCGGACGTTCTCGAAGCACGCACCACCGAGGCGGCCCTGGAACTGGTCGAATCGATCTCGAACGATCGCGTCCGGTGCTACGCCTGCGGCCACGAGTGCCCTCTTCCTGATGGCGCGGTCGGCGTGTGCAAGGTCCGCTTCAACCGCGGCGGGCATCTGCGCGTGCCGTGGGGCTACGTCGGCGGGGTTCAGTGCGATCCCGTGGAGAAGAAGCCGTTCTTCCACGCGAGGCCGGGCGCGCTGGCCTTCAGCTTCGGCATGCTGGGCTGCGATCTCCACTGCTCGTACTGCCAGAACTGGGTCACCTCGCAGGCCTTGCGCGACCCTGCCGCCATCGCGCCGCCGCTCGACGCGTCACCGGAGGCGCTCGTCCGCGAAGCCGCGCGGCTCGGCGCGCGCATCGTCGTCAGCACCTACAACGAGCCGCTCATCACCAGTGAGTGGGCGGTGGCGATTTTCAAGGAGGCGCGCGCGGCCGGGCTGATGACCGCGTTCGTGTCGAACGGCAACGGTACTGCGCGGGTGCTCGATTATCTCCGGCCGTGGATCGATCTCTACAAGGTCGATCTCAAGAGCTTCGACGACCGGCACTACCGGCAACTCGGCGGCCGCATCGAGCCCATCCTGTCCACCATTCGCACCCTGCACGCGACGGGTGTATGGCTCGAGATCGTGACGCTGTTGATCCCCGGCTTCAATGACGGCCAGGACGAGATCGAGCGGCTGACGGCCTTCGTTGCAGGCGTGTCCCCCGACATCCCGTGGCACGTGACCGCGTTCCACAAAGACTACCGGATGAGCGATCCGGACAACACCACACCGGACATGCTGATCCGCGCCGCCGAAACCGGCCGGCGCAACGGTCTCCGCTACGTCTACGCCGGCAACCTGCCGGGCCAGGTAGGAGACTTCGAGCACACGCGCTGCCATCAGTGCCGCGCGCTGCTGGTCGAGCGATACGGCTACTTCATCAAGCGGTACCGGCTGACCGACGATGGGACATGCCCGGACTGCGGCACGATGATTCCCGGCCGCTGGAGCCCGAAGGGGTTCGACGGGCAGATCACGTCGACACCGTTCCTGCCCGGGTCGAGGCGGCTGCGCGTGCTGTCCTGATGCTCGATTTCTCGCACTGGCCGGTGCCGCGAGCGACACGGCTCGATCATCGGGGGTCGCTGGGGGCTGGCGCGTGAGAGAAAGGTGACCGGAAGGGGCGGCTCGCCTCAGCGAGCCTGCGCAAGCGCCGCGTCGATCGCGGCCTTGAACTCAGCGTACGGCTTGGCACCGTAGACGGAGCTGA
>JBDTSX010000601.1:0-3183 GCA_039930925.1 Acidobacteriota bacterium
GCCGCGCAGGCCGGCGCCGCGCACCCGCGTCAGTAGTTCCGGCACTTCCTGCCCGAGCACCAGGCGTCCGCCGGCCCGGCCGAGATCCGGCCGGAAGACGCCGACGCGCTCGAAGACGTTCCGGCGCACCGCCATGTTGGCGCCGAGCGGCACCTTCCGCGCGTCCTCATACAGGAACGGATCGCGTCCGTGGTTCTGAATCGCGATGGTGCCCCAGAGATCGCCGCGGGCCAGGTCCAGCCAGGCGGGCGGATCGGCGCCCCAGATCGGCTCCACCGGTCCGCCGGTATAAGCAAGTGACGCATCCGATCCGAGCAGCGGCGCCGCCGCGGCATCCAGCCAGCCGTCCACCACCCGCACATCGTCGTCGGTGAACACCAGGACGGTTCCCTGCGCCCGTGCGATCCCGGCGTTCAGCGCGCTCGAACGTCCCTGACGCGCTTCGAAGAGGTAGCTCAATGGCGCCGGAAAGCCGGGGACGTGTCGCTCGACGACCGCCCGCGTGCCGTCCGTGCAGTTGTTGTCGATGACGATCGCGTCCCAGCGCAGCGCCGGCGACACGCGCATCGCGGCAATCGACGCGAGCGTCTCGTCGAGAAGCGCCGCGCGGTTATGCGTAGCGATGAGGATCGTGGCGTCGAACTGCGTCACGGCCGCTTCTCCGTGGAGGGGCTTCGGGACCGGCTGACAGCCGGCTGCGGGCTTTCGCTACGGTCGCCGAGCAGTTTCCGGATGATGGCGACGGCGCGATCGGTCGCCGTGCCGGGCTCGTAGAACATTTCCCCGGCAACGCGGCGGCGCTCGGGCGACAGCCGGCCGGGTGCGTTCAGTTCCACGCGCGCGGCGTCGCCGATCGCTTCGCAGTCGCGTACCACCGATGCCGCACTGCGAAGCAGCGTCAGTTTCTCCGGGTTGATTCGCGCTGCTTCGGCGAGCCCCGGCGTGTCGAAGACGATCAGCGGCCGATCGAGCACCAGGTACTCGAAGCCGACCGAGCTGTGATCCGTCACCATGACGTCCGCGGCCGCGAGATACGGCGACGCGTCGGGTCCTTCCACATACCGGATGGTGCGCGGCTGTTCGAGAGCCCGCATTCGCGCGCGCCAGTCGATCCCGCCGCTGTAGCGCGGGTCCGGATCGAGCGAGCGATCGTGCAGCTTGACGATCACATTGAAGCCGGCCGACTCGAGACTGCGGATGATGCACTCGCCGGCCAGGTGCAGCGACGATGCGGGCGAGTAGGTGGGCGCGTACAGAGCGGTGGGCCTGGCGGGGTCGAGATCGAGTGAGGTCCGGACCGCCTTTCCGTCGACCCGGCCCGAAGCCAATCGATCGAGCTTCGGATACCCCACGAGAAGCGCCTGTGCGGTCGTGACCACGCCGGCGTCAAGGTAGCGGTCCATGCGGTCGCGGTTGATGAAGGCGACGCGATCGTAGTATTCGAAACCCATCGGCAGGCCGGCCGGGCGATCCAGATCGTATTTTCCGGCGACACCATGGAAAAAATTGATCCGGCGGGCGCAGCGCCGCAGCCGCGCGGCCGCCCAGGGGTCGGCGTTGAGATACAGATCGAACCGGCTCCACTCGACCTGGGCGTGGGTCCTGAACGCCGCCGGATCGACGAGCGGCATGATCCGATCGGGGTACTCGCTCGTGTAGAACAGACTCGTGCGTGGCAGGTCGTGCAGCGCTTCGCACACCGGCCCGAGGACCGCCTGGTACACCGGCGTCCGCAGCTCGATCAGAATCCGACGCGATCGAGCGAGCCGGCCCACGGCATGATCGACGGCGTGGATGGTCCTGGTGAGGCGGCGGAAGAGCCGATTGGGCGGCGTCATCGAATGTTCAGTCTGGCCGGAGGGACGCGCACGGGGTAGCGGAGGTGAATCTTCAGTGTGGCGTCCTGCGCCGAATCGTACTACGGCGCGTGCGTGAATCGCGCCCCCACCGTGCGCCGGATCCGCACCACTTTCAGTGGACACGCTCAGGCCGAAGGGGCGCTTGGCGTGACCGGCCGGACCGCCCTGCGCGGCTTGGCGTCTTTCCAGCGCTGCCCGACAATGCCGGCAAAGAACCAGAGCCATACTTCGTGATCGAACGCGGTCACGACGCGGCGCCGCACCGTGTCGATGATCCACCCGGCGGCGTGGGATAGCGCCCGGCGGTACAGATAACGCGGCACGCCCGCGATGTGGGGAACCTTCGTGAAGTCGAGCACGGTCTGTTCCGGCGCTTCCATGTCCAGGCCGGCGCGCTCATACAGCAGCGCGCGGCTGATGCCGCGCCAGTAGAACCACCGGCGGAAATACGCCTTGCGCAGCCGGGCGGCCGGGATGAGGTGCTGCACCGGCATCTCCGGCAGGTAGAAGCCGCGCACACCGGCCTGGCGCGCACGGATGCACCATTCCCGTACTTCCTGTCCGAGCAGCGTGCCTGCCTTCCGTCCGGTGTGAGGATCGAACAGCCCGGCGTGTTCGAAGGCGCGGCGGGTGAACGCCATGTTGACGCCGAGCGGCACGCGCGCTCCGAACTCGAGCGGCTCCGGCCCGTAATCGAGCAGGGCGATGACCGCCCATTGTTTGCCCCCGTGGTCGGGAACCCAGGCCGGGCGTGGAGCGCCCCAGATCGGGAGGACGCGTCCGCCGACGTAGTCGCAGCGCAGCCGCTCCAGTCCTTCTGCGGCGCGGTTCAACCAGTCCGCCGGCACCCGCACGTCGTCGTCGGTCGTGGCGATGATCGCGCCGCGCGCCGCCTGGATGCCGGCGTTGAGCGCGGGGCTGCGGCCCTGTTCCCGCTCGAACAGATAGTGGAGCTCCACCGGAAAGGTCCGCGCCGCCTCTTCGACGACACGCCGCGTGTCGTCAGGGGAGTTGTTGTCGACGACGAGCACCTCCCAGGGACCGTCCGGGCGCAGGGCGGCGAGGCTGGCGAGCGTTGCGCGAAGGTCGGCGGCGCGATCGTAGGTCGCAATGACGACGGAGTACTTGATGGTCACGTCAGGCGCGTCCCTGCTGCGGGGACGCCGAGGAGCCGTGCGCGCCGGAAATGGTCCAATCCTTGACGGCCGCGGTGGCTGGAGTGCGGAACTCGAGCCATCGCTCCCCGTTGAGCCGCATCTCGAAGCGCCGCTCCTCGGCGCTCACCTGCAGCGCGAAGAGCCAGACGAACGAGACGGTGTCGCCC
>JBDTSX010000602.1:0-3173 GCA_039930925.1 Acidobacteriota bacterium
CATTCGACGCGCTGATCGAAGGGGTCGAGATGGACCTCAGTCCGCGCCACTACGACACCTTTGCGGAGCTCTATGAATACTGCATTCGCGTCGCGTCGGCGGTGGGGTTGATCTGCCTGGAGATCTTCGGCTACGACGACCCGCGCGCCCGGCAATACGCGATCGATCTCGGCGTGGCGCTCCAGCTGACCAACATCCTGCGCGACGTGCCCGAGGATCTCGCGCGCGGCCGGGTCTACATTCCGCAGGAGGATTTTCAACGTCACGGCTGTACGACCGCCGATCTGCAGCGCGAGTCCGCCGAAGCGGGGCATGGGGTACATTCCTCGGCGGTCAAGGCCCTTCTCCGGCAGCAGGCGCAGCGCGCGCGCGAGTATTACGCGCGCGCCGACGCCGGCCTCCCCCGCCCGGACGCACGCCGCCTCGCCGCCGCAGAGATCATGGGGGCGATCTACCGCACGATTCTCGATCGCATCGAGCAGCTGGATTACGACGTGTTCACGCAGGTCGTGCGCATTCCCCGTCCGCGGCGCGCGCTGATCGCCGCGCGCACGTGGCTCTGCACCGCGGTGGGGATCAGGTGACGTCGCGGCCGGGGTCCGGGGCCCGGCATCCGGGGTCCGGGGCCCGGAAGTCACGGGTCGGGCTCGCGGAGCCGGCGTCACTCGAGGCGGCTGAACCCGACGCCAGCGGGTCCCGGATCCCGGACCCCGGACCCCGGCCGCGCGAGTTCCAATGACAGCGAGCGCCCCCGTAGTCATCATCGGCGGAGGCTTCGCCGGGCTCAGCGCGGCGGCGGCGCTGGCGGACCAGGGCATTCGCGTGCTCGTCCTCGATGCGCGGCCGCAGCTCGGCGGACGCGCCACCGCATTCACCGATCGCGAGACCGGCGAGCTCGTCGACAACGGGCAGCACGTCCTCTTCGGCTGTTATCGCGCGACATTTGACTTCCTGAGGCGGATCGACGCGCTGCAGAACGTCCGCTTCCAGCCTTCGATGGAAGTGGCGTACCTGGACACATCCGGGCGCCGCTCGCTGCTCAAGTGTCCGCCGCTGCCCTCGCCGCTTCATCTGGTCGCGGCTGTGCTCGGCTGGAGTGCGCTCCCTTGGCGGGATCGGCTCTCAGTGCTGAGGCTGGCGGCACCGCTGCGCGCCGCGCGCAAGGAGCTGATGCGGGCCGGCACGGTGTCCGCGAATCCTCGCGGAACCGTCTCCGAGTGGCTGATTGCGCACGGCCAGCGTCCGCTGCTCCGCGAGTGGCTCTGGGATCCGCTGGCGATCGCGGCGCTGAACCAATCGCCGGACGTCGCTCTCGCGTCGCCATTCGTGCGTGTGCTCGCCGAGATGTTCGGGCCCGACGCGACCGCTTCGGCGCTGGTGCTTCCGACGCGGCCGCTCGGCCAGATGTACGCCGAACCCGCGCGCGACTTCATTCAGGCGCGCGGCGGCGAGGTCCGCGTCAATGCGCTGGCGCGGGTCATCGTCCAGGACGGGCGCGTGCGCGGAGTGGAGGTGCGCGGCGAGCGCATCGAGGCCACTCGGGTGATTGCCGCGGTGCCCTGGTTCGCGCTGCGCACGCTCTTCGCGGCGCCGCCGCCGGAGCTTGGCGCGACGATCGCTGCGGCCGCGGCGATGGATTCGATGCCGATCGTGACGGTGAATCTCTGGTACGACCGGCAGGTGATGGACGAGGCGTTCGTCGGCCTGCCGGGACGCGAGATGCAGTGGGTCTTCGACAAGCGGCTGGCCTTCGGCCGTAGCGCCTCGCACCTGTCGCTGGTCTCGAGCGGAGCGACACGGCTGACCGCGATGGGACGCGACGAACTGACGACGCTCGCGGCCCGTGAAGTTGCGGAGGCCCTGCCTGGCGCACGCGGCGCGACGCTTCTGCGCGCCACGGTGGTGCGGGAGAAACAGGCCACGTTTTCACTCGCCGCGGGCCAGCCGGCACGGCCGGAGACGCAGACCGCGGTCGCGGGACTCCATCTTGCGGGCGACTGGATCGAGACCGGGCTCCCCGGCACGATCGAGAGTGCGGTTGTCAGCGGACATCGCGCAGCGGAACTGGTCATGTCAGAGATCCGCCGATAGAACGCCGCGCCGCCCCGCAGTTCGAGTGTGCGAACGGCACTCGTCCGGCTCAAAACACGTGTGAACAAACCAAGGTCCATGAGGCAGTCGGCTCAAGGTGATCTTCCGCCTGAAGGCGGAAGCCACAGACATTCCATTTTGTGATCACGTTGCTGAAGCCGGATGCCGGACGGTGGTAAAGCCGCACGCCACGATCAACAATCAATTGCCATTCATGAAATCCGTCATCGTCCACTACCAGGAAATCGGTCTCAAGGGAAACAACCGTCCGTGGTTCATCGCGCGGCTGGCGCGGAACCTGCGCGAGGCGACGTCCGACCTCGGCGTGCGCGAGGTGCGCGTGCTGATGGGGCGGATCGAGGTCGTGCTCGGGGAGCAGGCTGAGTGGGCGGTGGTGCGCGACCGGCTCTCGCGAGTGTTCGGCGTTGCCTACTTCGCGCAGGCGGGGCGCGCGCCGCTCGACATCGACGCGATCGCCTCGGCGATCCTGAACGACCTGGGCGATCGCCAGGTGAGCTCGTTCCGGGTCTCGGCGCGCAGGGCGGACAAGCGCTTTCCGCTGACCTCACCGGAAATCGAGCGGGAAGTCGGCGGCCGGATCAAGGAAGCGAAAGGCTGGCTGGTCAAACTCGACAAGCCGGAATTCACCATCCACGTCGAAGCGCTGACCTCACAAGCGTTCTACTACTTCGGCAAGGAGAAAGGGGTCGGCGGGATGCCGGTCGGGGTCAGCGGGCGCGCGCTGTGCCTCCTCTCGGGCGGCATCGACTCGCCGGTGGCGGCGTGGCGCGTGATGCGCCGCGGCTGCCGCGTGCTGCTCGTGCACTTTCACAGCTACCCGATCCTGTCGCGCGCCTCGCAGGAGAAGGTGCGCGAGATCGCGCAGCTCCTCGCGCAGTATCAGCTGCACTCGCGCCTGTTCCTGGTGCCGTTCGGCGAGATCCAGCAGCAGGTCGTGCTCGGCGTGGCGCCGCCGCTGCGGGTCGTCATCTACCGCCGCTTCATGATGCGGATCGCCGAAACCATCGCCCGCCAGAACCGCGCGCAGGCGCTCGTCACCGGGGAAGTGATCGGGCAGGTGG
>JBDTSX010000603.1:0-3159 GCA_039930925.1 Acidobacteriota bacterium
CAAAGAGGGCTGGGCGTCGAGCAAGCGGAAAACCACGAAGTAGACGATTCGAGCGATCCACCCGGCGCCGGCTGGTGGGGTTCGCCTGCAGAGGATAGACACATGTGCGGGATCATCGGATACATCGGGTCGAAACAGGTGGTACCGATTCTGATCGACGGCCTGCGTCGGCTGGAGTATCGCGGCTACGACTCGGCTGGCGTCGCGGTGGTCCGTGATGGCGCGATCGACATGCGGCGGAGCGCGGGCAAACTCGCGCGGCTCGAGGAAGTGATCGCCGCCTCCCCGATCGAAGGCGAATACGGCGTGGGACACACGCGGTGGGCCACGCACGGCCGGCCGACGGAAGAGAACGCGCACCCGCACAGGGACTGCACCGGACGCATCGTCGTGGTCCACAACGGCATCATCGAGAACTATCTCGCCCTCAAGCAGCAGCTGATCAGCGAAGGACACACCTTCGTGACCGAGACGGACACCGAAATTGTCGCGCATCTCGTCGAGCGGGAGATGAAGGCCGACGGTCTGGAGAATGCGGTTCGGCGCGCCCTGTTGTACATGCGCGGGCTGTTCGCGCTGGTGCTGATCTGCGCCGACGACCCGGACAAGATCGTGACCGTCCGGAACGGCCCGCCGATTGTCGTCGGGCTTGGCGACGGTGAGTTCTTCGTCGCCTCCGACATCCCCGCGATCCTCAGCCACACCCGGGACGTCGTCTTCCTCGGCGACGAAGAGATGGCAATCATCACGCGCAACGGCGTCGAGTTCACCGATTACTCGGGCCGCGCGGTTTCGAAGAAGAGCACGCGCGTCGCGTGGGACCCGGTGATGGCGGAAAAAGCCGGGTACAAACACTTCATGCTCAAGGAGATCTTCGAGCAGCCGTGGGCGGTCAAGGAGACCGTGCTCGGGCGCGCCTCGCTCGAGAGCGGCAAGATCTTCCTGCAGGAAATCGAGATCCCGGACGAGACCCTGCGAAAGGTCGAACGGATCGTGATTCTCGCCTGCGGGACGTCCTGGCACTCCGCGCTCGTGGGCAAGTTCCTCTTCGAGACGCTGGCGCGGGTGCCGGTGGACGTGGACTACGGATCGGAGTACCGCTACCGCGACCCGATCGTGTCGAAGAACACCCTCGCGATCGTCATCACCCAGTCGGGGGAGACCGCCGATACGCTGGCCGCCCTGCGCGAGGCCAAGAAGAAGGGGGCCTGCAGCATCTCGATCTGCAATGTGGTCGGCAGCATGGCGACGCGCGAGACCGACGGCACGGTCTACACCCACGCGGGGCCGGAGATCGGGGTCGCGTCAACCAAGGCCTTCACGACACAGATCGTCGCGCTGCATCTGCTGGCGATGTATCTCGGGCAGATCCGCGGAACTCTCAGTCCCGAGTCCGCGAAGCCGCACATCGAGGCCCTCACCCAGCTGCCGTTGCTCCTGGAGCAGGTGCTCAAGTGCGAACCGATCACCGAGGAGATCGGCCGGCGCTTCTATCAGCGCAGTGACTTCCTCTATCTCGGCCGCGGCATCAACTACCCGATTGCGCTCGAGGGTGCACTGAAGCTGAAGGAGATTTCCTACATCCATGCCGAGGGCTATCCGGCCGGCGAGATGAAGCACGGTCCGATTGCGCTCATCGACGAGCAGATGCCGATCGTGACGATCGCGCCGAACGATCACGTCTTCGAGAAGATGATCGGGAACATCCAGGAAGCCAAGGCGCGCGGCGGCTCGGTGATCGCCCTGACCACCGAGGGGCATGGCGCGATCCGCGAGCTGCTCGATCCGTCACAGGACTTCCTGATCGAAGTGCCCGCCTCGCACCCGCTTCTGACGCCGGTGCTGATGGTCGTACCGCTCCAGCTGCTGTCGTATCACATCGCCGTCCGCCGCGGCTGTGACGTCGATCAGCCGAGAAATCTCGCCAAGAGCGTCACCGTCGAATAGCGTGCGGTGGGCCCAGGATCCCGAATCCTCCACCCCGGCGCACTCAGCGTGCCGCGGACGACGCTTCCAGGGCGGACACGATCGCCGCCGCCATCGCTCGCGTGCCGATGGCCCGTTCCGTCCGCGCCACGAGATCCGCCGTCCGGGCGCCGGTGCGGAGCGCCGCTTCGATCGCCTGTTCGACCGCGCGCGCTTCCGCGTCCAGGCCGAGCGCGTGCCGGAGCAGCATCGCGACTGACCCGATCGCGCCAATCGGGTTCGCGATGTCCTTGCCGGCGATGTCCGGCGCCGAGCCGTGCACCGGTTCGAAGAGCCCGGTTCCGTCGCCGAGACTTGCCGAGGGCAGCAGGCCGAGCGACCCGACGATCGCTCCGGCCTCGTCCGAGAGAATGTCGCCAAACAGGTTCTCGGTCAGGATCACGTCGAAACTTGCCGGCGCCAGCGCGATCCGCATCGCGCACGAATCCACCAGCAGGTGATCGAGCGTGACCTCCGGGTAGTCGTCCGCGACCTCGGTCACCACCTGCCGCCACAGCCGCGATGTCTCCAGCACGTTGGCCTTGTCGACCGAGGTGACCCGCTTGCGCCGCAGCCGGGCGGCGTCGAACGCCCGCCGCGCGATGCGCTCGATTTCGTGGCGGGAGTACCGCATCGTGTTGTGCGCCGATTTGCCGTCGGCCGCAATGCCGCGCGGCTCGCCGTAATAGAGACCGCCCGTCAACTCGCGCACCACCAGCATGTCGGTGCCGGTCACGACCTCGGTCTTGAGCGGTCCGGACGACTCGAGCCCCGGCCACACCCTGGCAGGCCGGAGGTTCGCATACAGCTGCAGCTCGCGGCGGATGGCCAGCAGCGCCGTTTCCGGCCGGCGCGTCGAGTCCCCGCGATCGAACTCCGGATCGCCGACCGCACCGAGCAGGATGGCGTCCGCCTCACGCGCCGACGCGAGTGTCACGCCGGGAAGCGGTGGCTGGCCGAGGCGCAGCGCGGCGCCGCCGATCAGTCCGTCGCGCAAGATGAATGCGTGGCCGTAACGAGCGGCAACCGCGCGCAGGACCGAGGCGGCCGCAGACACAACTTCGGGGCCGATGCCGTCGCCAGGGAGGAGCAGAATCGTAGCGTTCATGCAGGGCGAGTTTATACGAGGAGGGGCGGCGCTTGCGCCGGGCTCGGGGCGCACACTCGGGGTCCGGGGCTCGGGGCTCGGGGCTC
>JBDTSX010000604.1:0-3142 GCA_039930925.1 Acidobacteriota bacterium
GGCCGGCAACACGTCGCTGGCGGTGTCGTCGAACGCGGCCACATGCAGCTCGGCCGTGCGCAGGGCGTCGACCTCCGAGGCCACTGCCCGGTACGAGTCCACGATCGCGAGCCCCGGCCCGCCTGCCGCGAGCACCGTCACCGCGTCGGCGACCGCCACGCGGACTCCCGCCTCGCGGGCCAGCCGTTCTCCATCCTTATCGGGCGTGAACAACTCCACCGTGACACCCAGGCGTGCGAGCTCCCCCGCCACAGCACAGCAGCGCGCAAGGTGCCCCAGCCCGACGCCCGGGCCGCTGTCCGCCCAGATCCCGGCGTGGGGCGCAGTCATGCTCCGGCACCGACTGGCCGCTGGTCCTTCCGCCTGAAGGCGGAAGCCACGGAGGCGTATCCGGGGATGTCCCTCCGCCCGAAGGCGGAAGCTACGCAGGGGTACCCGGAGTTGTCCTTCCGCCTGAAGGCGGAAGCCACGGAGAGGTACCCCGGCTTGTCCTTCCGCCTTAATGCGGAAGCTACGGAGAGGTACCCGGGCTTGTACTTCCGCCTGAAGGCGGAAGCTACGGAGGGGTACCCGGGCTTGTACTCCCGGCTTCCGACCGGGGCCGAGCAACAGCGGACCGCGTGTGAACCGTCCGCCCGAGGGCGGTCGCTCCAAGTACTCCCGTGGCTTCCGCCTTCAGGCGGAAGATCCACCCCTGGTCCCCTCCACCCCAGCCCAAGGGCCGCCGCCACACCGAACCCGTGGCCCGCACCCCGGCGCCCCTCAGCCGGCATAGGCGTGCAGAACCTTGCGCACAGCCGCGATCGTATCGTCCGCGTCCGCGTCAGTCATCCCCGCCCACATCGGCAGGCTCAGGATGCGCTCGTAGGCCGCCTCCGCGATCGGCCAGGCGCCGCGGCGGAAGCCGAGCTGCTGATAGTAGGGGTGCCAGGGCACCGGAATGTAGTGCACGTTGACGCCGATGTTCTCGGCGCGCAGGGCGCGGAACACCTGCATGCGATCCGCCTTCAACCGCTCGAGCCGCAGCCGGATCACATAGAGGTGCCACGCCGACTCGCGCCCCGGACGCACCGTCGGCAGTTCGATTGCCGGCTCGGATCCGAATGCCGCCGCGTAGCGTGCCGCCAGTTCCCGGCGCCGGGCGATCCAGCCGGGCAGACGCGGCAATTGCGCGCTCCCGAGCGCGCACTGCAGATCGGTCAGCCGGTAATTGAACCCGAGCTCGACCATCTCGTAGTGCCACTGTCCGGCCGCCTCGCGCTGCCGCGCATCGGTGGTAATCCCGTGATTGCGGAAGCGCCGCACCCGCAACGCCAACTGCTCGTCATCGGTGGTGACGACGCCCCCCTCACCGGTGGTGATCTGCTTGACCGGGTGAAGACTGAACGTGGTGAGGTGGGCGATCGATCCAACCGGCCGGCCCTGATACGTGCCCCCGAGCGCATGCGCAGCATCCTCGATGAGGAGCGCGCCGGCGCGCTCGGCCTGGGCGCGCAGCTCCTCCAGATCGGCCGGCTGCCCGGTGTAGTCGACCGCGATGATGGCGCGCGTGTCGCCGGTCACCTGCTCGGCAACGCGGGCGGGATCGAGATTCAGGCTATCGGCCTGGACGTCGGCGAAGCCGACGCGCGCACCGAGATACCGCGCGCAGTTCGCGCTGGCGGCGAACGTCATCGGCGTGGTGATCACGGACGTGTCCGGACCGACGCCGGCGGCGAACGCGGCCGCGAGCAGCGCCGCCGTGCCATTGGCGAGCGCGACGGCGTAGCGCGCCCCGACGCTGCGCGCGAAATCCTGCTCGAACTTCTCGACCGCCGGCCCGGTGGTCAGCCAGTCGGACCGCAGCGCACCGACCACCGCCGCAATGTCCGTCTCGTCGATGGTCTGATGCCCGTAGGGCAGGAGTCGCGCGCGTACCGGCGCGCCGCCGTCAACCGCGAGCGTAGGCACCGGCGTGGTCCTCGATCATGCGCAGCAGCGCCGGGTTCGACAGCCAGTCCACGTTGGTCTCGCTGCTGTAGCGGAATTCGTCGGCGAGCTTGCGGCCGCCGGACCACGGCTCCGGATTCCACCACGGAAACATCGGCTGGATGATGTACATGTCGTCGAACTCGAGCGTCTGCCGCGCCTCGTCCTCCGAGAACAGCAGTTCGTGCAGCTTTTCGCCGGGCCGGATACCGACCACGCGGACCGCGCATTGCGGCGCGACCACCTTGGCGAGATCGGAGAGCCGCATGCTCGGCAGCTTCGGCACGAACACTTCACCGCCGTGCATCTGCTCGGCGGCGTTCATCACGAAGCGGACCCCCTGCTCGAGGGTGATCCAGAACCGCGTCATCCGCTCGTCGGTGATGGTGATCGTGCCGGTCTTGGCCTGTTCCAGGAACAGCGGGACGACGCTGCCGCGGCTGCCGACGACGTTGCCGTAGCGGACGCACGCGAACCGCGTCTCGCCGCCGGCGGAATAGGTGTTGCCCTGCACGAAAATCTTTTCGGCGACCAGCTTGGTCGCGCCGTAGAGATTCACCGGGCTGACCGCCTTGTCGGTGGAGAGCCCGACCACGCGCGGGACGCCGAGGTCAATCGCCGCGTCGACGATGTTCTTCGCCCCCTGAATGTTGGTCTGGACCGCTTCGAACGGGTTGTATTCGCAGGCAGGCACCTGCTTGAGCGCGGCCGCGTGCACGACCAGATCCACGCCGCCGAACGCCCGGCGCAGCCGCTCCGGGTCGCGGACGTCGCCGATGAAGTAGCGCATCACCGAACCCGGACCGTCCGGGAAGTGCTGCCGCATCTCGTGCTGCTTCAGCTCGTCGCGGCTGAAGACGATGACTTTCTTGGGCTTGTGCTGCGCGAGCAGGGTGCCGATGAACTTGCGCCCGAAGGAGCCGGTGCCGCCGGTCACCAGCACGGTGGCGTTGTCCCAGATGAATGGCCTCACTATCGCTGAACTCCTGCAGAGAAATGCGTGTTCGTTCGTGATCGGCGGTCGTGTCCGGCGCCAGCCGGACCGCGGTCCCCCGGGTGCACCCGGACCAGGCGTCCCGCCTGACGGCGGCTACTACAGGGGACGGGCGTCCGTGACGGCGGCCGCCGCCGGCCCCTGCGACAGGCGCGCGATGTCGGCGTCCACCATCATCGT
>JBDTSX010000605.1:0-3127 GCA_039930925.1 Acidobacteriota bacterium
GGGCATCGTGCTCGACCTGTCCGACGGTCCGCGCGCGGAAGGATCCGCGTTCGTGATCGTGAAAGTCCCGCGTGTTCGCGAGCTGTGCATCGTGTCGGTCGATTCGATCGAGCGAATCGAGCGGCCGAAACGGCGAGGAGGCGTCGATGAATAGACTCGCCCGCACCGAACCCTTGATCAGCAGGCCGCCGGCGCCCGGACCGGGCGTTCCAACCCACAACCGGGTCCTGCATCGCCTCCCGCCGCAGGACCGGGTGCGGCTGCTGGCCACGTTACAGCCAGTGACCTTCGCACTCGGAGACGTGATTGCCGAGCCCGGGCGGCGGATGGATTACCTCTATTTCCCGACCACCGCCGTGATCTCGTCGCTGTACACGACCCAGGAAGGGGCCACCGCCGAAATGGGGCTCGCCGGCAGGGACGGCGTCGTCGGCGTCTCGCTGTTTCTTGGTGGCGACGCGACGACGAACCAGGATGTCGTGGTGGTGGCCGGAGACGCGTTCAGGCTGAAGGCCCAGGCGCTGCGCGAGGAATTTGCCGCGGGCGGCGCGCTGCAGGCCTTGCTGCTGCAGTACACGCAGGCGCTGATCACCCAGATCTCGCAGACCGCCGTGTGCAATCGCCTGCACCCGGTCGAGCAGCGGCTGTGCCGCTGGCTGCTGATGTGCCACGATCGCGTGGAGAGCGACGATCTCCAGATGACCCAGGAGTTCATCTCGAACATGCTCGGCGGCCGGCGCGAGACCGTGACCGTCGCCGCGGGGCGTCTCCAGGACGCCGGGCTGATCCGGTATTCGCGTGGTCACATCACCATCGTGGACCGCCACGGACTGGAAGCGGCTGCCTGCGAGTGCTACCCCGCCGTCGCCGCCTGGTGCCGGCGGCTCGCGGCTGGCTAGTGTTTACGCGCATCGGCGATGTGAGTCCTCGCTAGGCGGACCGAATCGACGCCACGATCAGCCGCAGCACGAACGCGCGCAGCTGGTTGAAATTGTCGGGCCGGGTCACGAAGACGTTTCGACCGAGCGCGATTTCCGCCCCTTCCTCGATCGTTGGCACAGAGAACACCACCACCGGCACTGACGCATCGATCTCCGCCATGCGGCGGATGCGCACCCCGGCCCCGACGGCCGCGTCTGGCGAACCGTTGACGGTCACCAGAATCAGGTCGGGACAGCATTGTGACGCCCGTTCGACGGCGTCCGCTTCATTTCGCGCCGGCTCGACACGATAGCCGTCGACGGTGAGCAGCTGCTCGATCCCGTCCCGCGTCTCCTGATCGTGCTCGACCACGAGCACGAGCGGAACGTAGCCGACCTTGCGTTCGACAAATGAGATGACTCGCATGGGATCGCGGCCCCACGGCCACGCACACGATTGCGGATCCGCGCGGCTGACGTCTGTACGATGAACTACACGGACGCGCGCCCGGTCGCCTCGCCGGCCGACGGTACGCCGACGCACAGACACCGCCAGCGGGCGGGCGTAGCGTTGCAGCAATCATGTCGCATGCACGGCCAGGCAAGAGCTTCATGGAGATGCTGGAGCTGATTCTGGCGAATCACCGCCAGCCGAACGATCCGTTCTCTCCCCAGCTGTTGATGGCGATCTTCTGGGAGGAAGGATATTTCACCAATCGCAAGCAGCAGAAGGGCTCGGCGATCGGGTTCGGACAGACCGAACCGGCGGAGCTCCCGAAACTGACCACGCAACGGGCACGTGACAAGGGGTACGACGTGCCCGGCGTGTCGTCGACAACCCGCGAGCTGAGCGATGCGCCGGCCGTTGCCGCACCCTCGTGCCTGCTGCTGTACATGTTTCATTCGTCCCAGGCGGCGACTCGGGACGGAAAGATCACCGCCGCGCTGCACGGCTATGCGGGGGTCGATTTCAAGGGGCCGAGCGCGCTGACCCGCGAAGACCGGCTGCGCATCATCGGCAACTGGCTGGCCTGCGAGCGCGAGCTGAAGAAGCTGCCGTTCAGCGTGTTCACGATCGTCAACTATCCCGGCAAGCTGGCCCAGCTCGAGCAGCGCTACATGGACGCGCTGAGACTGGCCAAGCCGTTCGTCCGCGACTATGAATTCAGCCAGTCGCCGCTGGTGCGCTTTCGCGATCTGCTGTTTCCACGCAACTGGTTCATGCCGGGGTTGAGCGCACCGGTCAGTGGAGCGGCAGCCGCATCCGCCGGGAGCAGCGCGCCCGCCGGTAGATCCACGGGCGAACATTTCCTGGTGGTGGCCGGCCCCGGCGAGCGCCTCGCCCGCGTGACGCGGGGCGACGTCGTCGTCCGCCAGGCACCGAACGGCGGCCTGCCGCACGCAGCCCGGATTCGCTCGTCGCTCGCGACGCCGGACGACTTCTTCTTCGAAGGGGTGATGGCGGAACGCGGTGCCCCTGGCTTGTACGCCGAAGTGGAAAGCCGCGGCCGCCAGCCGATCGCCCGTCGCATTGCCAACCACAGCGGACGAGTTGCGGGAAACATGATCGTGCTGAGGCCGAGCGCGCCGGCCGCGAGCGCGGCCGAGCGCTTCGGCGAGGCGACCGACGCCGAGCTGCGGCAGCAGCGCACCGGGCTGGTCGCGCGGATCACCCGATCGGATTTGTCCTGGCACGAGGTGCCTCTTCAGGAGGGGTTCAGGATCCTGGTCAGCTGGCCGATTCTGAAGGACGACTTCTTCGTGCCGGTGACGGCAGGCGAATCGCTGGAGATGGCGCGCCGGTTCGACGTGTTCCCGCTCAGCCGCGCGGTGATGGATCAGGCGTACAACGTCGCCAACCGGCTCACGTTCAGAAATGAGAGGCGACCCGGGCACGGAAGAGATTCATGTCGATCCCGCTCGGATCAGACTTCTGCTTCTCCCATTCCGCGTGGGAAATGACCCGGCTCGAGCTCCAGCCGTGCCGCTGGCAGAGCGCGGCGGCGCCCCGTGCCATGGTCGTCAGCTGCGCCTCGGGCCACGGGTCGGCACCGTCCCCCACGTTCAAATTCTCGAATCCGTAGAAGTGGCCGTTGCCAATCCGGTTCTCCGGGAGCCCGCGCGCCTTCGCGGTCCCGGTCGGCGCGACACCGCGGTTCACTTCATCCAGCACCTGCTGGGCCCCCTTGCCGGCATGATTCGCCCGC
>JBDTSX010000606.1:0-3113 GCA_039930925.1 Acidobacteriota bacterium
GGCGGTGGCGGCCTGTGCCGTCGGCGCGGCGCTCGGCGCGATCAACGGCGTGCTGGTCGCGTACCTGCGCATTCCGTCGATCGTGGTCACGCTCGCAACCATGGTGGCGCTGCGCGATGGGTTGCGGTGGGGGACGCAGGGGGCATGGGTGCAGGATTTGCCCGCCGGCTTTCAGTGGTTCGGGCTCGAGCAGGCCGCCTATCCGATCGTCGCCGGTGCCGTCGTGCTGCTGCTTCAGATCGGCATCGGCTGGGGCATGCGCCATGTGGCGGCCGGACGCGCCGTGTATGCCACGGGATCGGACGAAGACGCGGCCCGTCTCGCCGGGCTCAACACCCGGCTGGTGAAGTTTTCCGCGTTCACCATTCTCGGCGCGCTGACCGGACTCGCGGCGCTGCTGAACTCGGTCCGTTTCAATCAGATCCCCAGCAACGCGGGTCTCGGGCTCGAGCTGAAGGTCATCGCCGCCGTCGTGGTCGGCGGCGGCGCGATCCGCGGCGGACGAGGCAGCTTCATCGGGACCCTGCTCGGCGTCGTGCTGCTCGGCGCGATCGGTCCGGCGCTCACCTTCCTCGGCGTCAGCGCCTACTGGGAACGCGCGCTGCAGGGGGCCATCATCCTTGCCGCCGTCGCGGTCGATGCGCTACGCGACCGGCGCGGCGTGCACCGGGCCGGCGCGATGGCGGCCGCATGACGGGTGGTGACGTGAGGCGCGCCGATTGATGCGCCACAAGTCCTTCATCCTGCTGGTCGCGCTGGCGGCCGAGGTCGCGCTGTTCTCGGCGATCGCGCAGAACTTTTTCACCGTCGGCAACTTCTTCGAAGTGACCCGCCTGAGCGTCGAGCTCGGGTTGCTGGCGATTGCGCTGACGCCGGTAATCATCAGCGGCGGCATCGACCTGTCGGTCGGGTCGATGATGGGGCTTGCCGCGGTGGTGTTCGGCGCCGCGTATCACGACTGGCACGTGCCGATCGCCGCGGCCGCGGCACTCGCGATGCTGGTCGGGTGTGCCGGCGGCGCGTTGAACGCCTGGCTGATCGCGCGCCTCGATATCCCGCCGCTCATCGTCACGCTCGGCACCTTCTCCCTGTTTCGCGGCCTCGCCGAGGGACTGACGCTCGGCGCGGTGAACTACACCGGCTTCCCGGCCGGGTTTCTGACGCTCGGCCAGGGCTACCTGTGGGGCATCGTGCCGGCGCAGCTGCCGGTGTTCGCGGTGGTGTTCGCGGTCTATGCGGTGCTGCTGCACCGGTCCGTGCTCGGCCGCGCCTGGTACGCGATCGGATTTACGCCGGCGGGAGCGCGCTACGCCGGGATTCCAGTGGCTCGCCGGGTCGGCCTTCTCTATCTGCTCTCCGGCTTCGTGTCGAGCCTCGCCGCCATCGTCTATGTCGCCCATCTGGGTCAGGCGAAATCGGACGCCGGCACCGGCTACGAGCTGGATGCGATTACCGCCGTGGTGCTCGGGGGTACCTCGGTGTTCGGCGGACGCGGCACACTCTGGGGCACGCTGATCGGCCTCTTCGCGCTGGCCGTGCTTCGCAACGGCCTGCACCTGGCGGCGCTGCCCTCGGAGCTGGCCGGCGTCCTGACCGGAGTGCTGCTCGTCGGCACGATCGCGCTCGATCGCTGGCGCAGTCACCGGGGACACTCAATCGGGACAGTCAGGATTGACTGTCCCCATCCGGCGGCCAAGGTATATTCAGTCGAACCGGCACGCGGATCCCGGACCCCGGGCCCCGGATCCCGGATCCCGGATCCCGGATCCCGGATCCCGGATCCCGGATCCCCGATTGAGGACATTCCAGTGAGAAACAGCCAGGTTGCCGTGCTCTGCGGCGCCATCATTGCCGGCGCCGTGCTCGTCGCGGCCACCAACGTGTGGCTCGTGCGGTCGATTGCGCCGGCCAGCGCCGCCGCTCCCGCGCCCGCCGCGGCCGGGCACCGCCCGGTGATTGCGGTGATGCCCAAGGCGAAGGGCGATCCGTACTTTGTCAGCTGCCGCGCCGGCGCCGAAGAAGCGGCGAAGGAGCTCGGCGTCGATCTCATCTGGGATGGTCCGACCAGTCTCGATGCGGCCAAGCAGAACGAGCTCGTCGAGAACTGGATCACCCGAAAAGTCGATGTCATTGCGGTGGCGGTGGAGAACCGCGGCGGGATCTCGAGCGTCCTGCGCAAGGCGCGCGAACGAGGCATTCACGTCGTGACCTGGGACGCGGACGCCGAGCCGGACGCGCGGGACTTCTTCGTCAACCAGGCGACGGCGGAGGGGATCGGGAATACGCTGACCGACGAAGCGGCGCGCCTGCTCGGAGGTCAGGGCGAGTTCGCGATCATTACCGGAGCGCTGAGCGCGGCCAACCAGAACGAGTGGATCGCCTTCATCAAGAAGCGCCTGGCGGAGAAATACCCGAACCTCACGCTGGCGACCATCCGTCCGAGCGACGACGACCGCGACAAGGCCTTCGCGGAGACGCAGACCATCCTGCGGGTGTTCCCGGCGGTGAAGCTCGTCATGGCGATCTCCGCCCCCGCGGTGCCGGGCTCCGCGGAGGCGGTGCGCCAGGCGAACCGTCGCGACGTCAACGTCATCGGCCTCTCGCTGCCCAACATGAACAAGCCCTACGTCCACGATGGCTGGGTGCAGACGGTCGTGCTCTGGAATACGCGGGATCTCGGCTACCTCGCGGTGCTCGCGGGATCCTTGCTGGCGCAGAACAAGCTTCCGGCGGGCGCCACCTCGCTGCCGGCAGGACGCCTCGGCACGGTGCAGATCCGCGGGTCGGAAATCATCCTCGGCGCGCCGGTGATGTTCACGAAGAGCAACATCGATCAGTTTGATTTCTGATCGACGTTGGTCAGCGGAGCCGTTCAAGGTGGCGCTGGGAGCGTGTCTGTTCACGGGAGCGCGGGAGGAATTCGATTTGTGCGTCGATGACATCGAGCTGACCGGGCTCCGGGCCGCTGCGAAATGAAGACGCTGCGCTGGGTCGTCCTGTGGACCCTTCTACTCGCGCTCGTGCTGGTGCCGTTTCTGATCTTCGAAAAGCAGTTCGAAGAGCTCGGTACCTGGTTGACGAGCGGTCACGTCTCGGCCTCGGCGAGCGCCGCG
>JBDTSX010000607.1:0-3102 GCA_039930925.1 Acidobacteriota bacterium
CCATTCCGCAGCATTGAACGCGACCTCCCGCCACACGAGGAGTTGATCGAGAAAGGCTTCCGCCGACGGATCGAGCCCCCACCAGCCGGCGCGGGCGCCGCGTGCCGGTGCCGCGGATCCGGCGGGACGATCCGCGTTGCGGACACCAGACGCTCCGGCGAGCCGCCTCGTCGTCCAGCGTTCGTGGGTCATGACGGCGGAGAAGATCTCATGCGGCGAGATGTGGCCGAAGTGCAGGTAGGGTGAGAGATGGCTCGTGCCGTCGGCGTCGGGATGGTGGTGATCGACGGCGTAGGCGGAGAGGCGGCGCTCGACGAACGCGCGCAACACGCGCTCGGCGGCGTTGCTGCCGCCGCGCATCACAACCGGCGGGACCGCGTGATCAATCGGCAGCGAGGAAAGAGTGGCGGCCGTGCCCTCGAGGACCGCGGCCTCCGTGGCGGGCCAGCGGGCCAGGATTGGCGCCGGCAACGCCTCGAGTGCGGGGCCTCGCGCGATCGCGTGCAGCGGGTCGTCGTCGGGGAACTGCTGGAGGTGCTCCCTCAGCGATCGCTGCATGAAGGCGCGATATCCGCGGGCGGTCGGGAAGGGGCGCAGGTGATCGGCGAGTGGGATCACCCCGTTCGAATCGACCGCCTCGAGCCGCACGCTCACCTGCCGCGCGGCGGCGGCGGCCATACGGGGCAGGAAGAAGCCCGGATGCCAATCCGTCACGATCGCGCAGGCGCGTTCGCCGAGCGCGCGAACGAGTCCGCGGCCCTCACCCGCGGCCGGCTCGACATACGGGTGATAGAGGACTGGACGCCGAGCGAGTGCGCGAGCATTGGCCGCCATGCCCTGGAGAATGAAGGCATGAATGCGATCGTTGGCCCACGGGTAGTCGCAGCGTAGCGCTTCGAGCACCACGAGCGGGCGCCGGAGACCGGCGGCGAGTTCCACGGCGCGCTGCAGACCGAAGTTCGAGCGCGTGCGGCGCGCCGAGGTCATCCAGTAGAGAACGAAGTCCCCATCGGGGCGAGTGGGGTGGTCGTTGAGCGCACGGATTCGGGAAGCGGGTACTGGCGTCGCCACGGATCGACATTGTACCAACGGCGGGCCTCGCCCGGTTTGGTTCAGCGGTCTCACTCGGGGCGTAGAGTCCGGGACCGTGTGCCTCCCTGTGGAAGACTTCGCCGCCCGCAGAACCTGCCTTCGACCTGACGGTTGACAGGGAACGCCTGCCATGTAACTATTAATCCGGATTTACGGATGGATTGTCAGCGGTGACCGCCGCCATCTTCGACGACCTCACGGCGCTGGCCGACGCCACGCGCAGCCGCATGCTGCTGTTGCTCGACACGCACGAGTTGACCGTCTCGGAGCTCTGCACGGTCCTTCAGTTGCCGCAGTCCACCGTCAGCCGTCACCTGAAGACGCTGTTCGATGCGCGGTGGGTCGTGTCCCGGCGCGACGGCACCAGCCGGTATTACACGTTGTCGCTCGAGGACCGCGGCTCGTCCACACGGCGCTTGTGGTCACTGCTGCGGGAACAGGTCAGTGACACCGCCGGGGCAGACCAGGATGCACGCCGGCTCAAGGGGGTCCTGGGACGGCGGCAGTCGAAGTCGCAGGAATTTTTCGAGTCTGCGGCGGGCCAGTGGGACAAGCTGCGCGAGGAGCTCTTCGGCTCGGCGTCCCACCTGCAGGCCTTGCCGGGGCTTCTCGATGACCGGTGGACGGTGGGGGATCTCGGCTGCGGCACCGGCCAGGTCGCCAGCGCGCTGGCGCCGTTCGTGGCGCGGGTCATTGCGGTCGATCGCTCCGGCGACATGCTGCAGGCGGCCAGGCGCCGGCTGCGCGACCTGCCGACCGTCGAAGTCAAGCGCGGCGAGCTCGAGGCGCTGCCAATCGCGGATGCGGAGCTCGACGCGGCGACGCTGCTGCTCGTCCTCCACCATCTGCCCGACCCGGCCGCCGCGCTGTCCGAAGCGGCGCGTGTGCTCAAGCCCGGCGGCCGTCTCCTCATCGCCGACATGCTGCCGCATGACCGCGAGGAATACCGTCAGCAGATGGGGCACGTGTGGCTGGGATTCTCGGACGAGCAGGTCCGCCGCCTGCTGGGCGCCGCGGGCTTCGCGCGCATCCGCATGACCGCGTTGCCCGCGCACGCCGCCGCGAAGGGGCCGGCATTGTTTGTCGCGAGTGCCGTCAGGGGATGACCGCGCCCCGCGCCGGGCCGTGCCCGGGCGGGACATTTCGGAATCGATCACGGGGTTTGTCACAGTCGGATCACGCCTGACCTGATGGTCGGGCCTACACGGGAAGGGGACAGTTCGATGCCTACAGCAGCAGTCAAGGAAATGCACGCGTTCGATGCGGCCGTCAAGGTCGGCCGGGAGCCGTACAAGGTCAAGGATCTCTCGCAGGCGGAGTTCGGCCGCAAGGAAATGCGCCTCGCCGAGCAGGAAATGCCCGGGCTGATGACGCTCCGTGAGCGTTACGCCGGCAAGAACCCGCTCGCCGGCGCGCGCATCATGGGCAGCCTGCACATGACCATCCAGACCGCCGTCCTGATCGAGACGCTGGTCGATCTTGGCGCCGACGTGCGCTGGGTGTCCTGCAACATTTTCTCGACCCAGGATCACGCGGCCGCGGCCGTCGTCGTCGGCCGTCCCGAGAGCGGCGGCACCCCCGAGGCGCCGAAAGGCACGCCGGTGTTCGCGTGGAAGGGTGAGACGCTCGACGAATACTGGTGGTGCACGAGCGAAGCGCTGCTGTGGCCGGACGGCAAGGGCCCGACGCTTCTCGTGGACGACGGCGGGGACGCGACCCTGCTGGTGCACAAAGGCGTCGAGTTCGAGAAGAGCGGAAAGGTGCCGGCGTTCGATGCCGCGAACGAACCGGAGGAATGGGGCGTGATCCTCGAGCTCCTGCGCCAGGAGATCAAGGAAAATCCGCAGCGCTGGACGAACGTCGCCGCGGATCTGCGCGGCGTCAGCGAGGAAACGACGACGGGCGTCCACCGGCTCTACGAAATGATGAAGGCCGGCACGCTGCTGTTTCCGGCCATCAACGTCAACGATTCGGTGACCAAGAGCAAGTTCGACAACATCTACGGCTGCC
>JBDTSX010000608.1:0-3094 GCA_039930925.1 Acidobacteriota bacterium
ACTGAAAATAGGCGTGGGCGTCTTCGTGCCCGGCTGGTGTCGCCGTCGCACCGCATCGGGGGCACTGAATGTCCATAGGCCGAATCCGGCTGCTCCTTTGGACGCAGGGTATACCAAAGTAATCGCGCTGCTGCTGTTGAAGTAGCAAGCGGCAGGCCAATCCAGCTTCGCCCCAGGTTGCGCTGGCTTCGGACGCCGCGGCCGCGCGGCGCGTGTACGATCCGCTGACATCAGCGTAGTTTTTGGCTCGCCCCACCCGTCGCCCGGGCACGACGAGCGCGACCAGGAGGAGGGGCGCCCCGCGCGTGTGAGGCCGATCAGCCGCGAGCTTTGCCGACGATGAATAGCACCACCACGATGATCAGGATGGCGACGATCGCACCGACCCACACGCCCGCTTTGAAGATGCCGCCGACCACGGCGCAGCCGGAAGCCATGAGCGCGAGCAGAACGAGCAGTAAGAGGCGGGACGCACTGGAGCGCGTCATGGTCACGAGAACCTCCATTGTGAATGCCGCACCGGACATTTGCACCTCGCGTGCCGGCGCCAGCTGCCCCCGTCGGTGCGACGTCGGCCTGGGCGGAGCGGACCGACCAGGCCTCACGGTGGATGCTACTATCACCGTCCATGACGCAGGCTACCCGCTGGAGCGTGCTCGCGGCGGCGCTGATGATTGCGGCGACCGCGGTGACGCTGCTCGCGATGGGCCGCGTGCCAATCTGCAAATGCGGCTACGTCAAGCTGTGGCACGGCGTCGTCAAGAGCTCCGAAAACTCGCAGCACCTCACCGACTGGTACACCTTCACGCACATCGTGCACGGGTTTGCGTTCTACGCGCTGCTCTGGCTGGTCGGCCGGCGCTGGCCGATTGGTGTGCGGCTGCTGATCGCGGTCGCGATCGAATCGTCGTGGGAGATTCTCGAGAACACCGACTTCATCATCAACCGGTATCGAGAGGCGACCATCTCTCTCGACTACTTCGGCGACAGCGTCATCAACTCGGTCAGCGACATCCTCGCGATGGTGGCCGGGTTCGCGCTCGCGGCGTGGCTGCCCCTCTGGGGCACCATCGGCCTCGCGCTGGCGTTCGAGTTGTTCCTGGCGTACTGGATCCGCGACAACCTGACGCTGAATATCCTGATGCTGATCCATCCGATCGACGCGGTTCGCCATTGGCAGGCGGGATGAGCGCGCCGGACCTGGTCAGGGCGCTGCGCTCATTTTCTGGAACGATCAACGCCCCAGATCCCGGCCCCCCGAGAAGCGATGAACAGGAACAGGAAGCAGAAGAGGACGGCAGGCTCTCCCCCGTTTCGCATCGGCCACGGTCCGCGCGGCAGGTGCGCGATGAAGTAGGCGGCGGCCATTTCGCCGCTCGCGAGAAATGCGGCGAATCCGGTGAAGAACCCGATGGCAATCAGGATCCCGCACACCAGTTCGATGACCCCCGCGAGACCGAACTGGGATTGCCAGGGAACCTGAGGCCCGCCCAGGACTCCGAATAGCTTGGCCGCGCCATGACAGGCGAAGAGGAGCCCCGAAACAATCCGCAGGATCGCGTAGAGTTGCGGGCCGACACGTCCGAGTATCCGTTCCATCTTGGTTCTCCTCGTGAACCGCAAGTGTAATTCATCCCGACCGGCGGCGAACTATGACCGCGTCCGGCCGGCTCTGCCCTTGCGTCGCAGTCGCGCCAGGAGATCCGTGAAGTCCGCCGGCGGCGGGGCTTCGAGTTCGAGCGGACGGCCGTCCGCGGGATGAGCGAACACCAGCCGGTGCGCATGCAGAGCCTGCCGTCCGAACACGATCGGGCGAAGCTCTCCCGGCCCGAAGACGTACCGCTCCTCGCCGACCAGCGTGTGACCGCGCAGGCGCGCCTGGATCCGGATTTGATTCCGCCGGCCGGTGAGCAGCCGCACTTCGATCAATGCCGCCCCCTCGAACCTCTCCACCACCCGGTAATCGGCGATCGCCTCGCTCGCCCGCGGATCGCGCGGATGCGTCTCTTTCTGAATCAGCGCTTTCTCGTCCCAGACGAGAAAGTCGCGCCACGTGCCGGCCGGCGGATCCGGCGCGCCGTAGACCACCGCCAGGTACACCCGCTGCGGCTGACGCCGCTTGAACTGCTCCTTCAGGATCCCCTGCGTGTGTGCGTCCTTTGCGAAGACCACCAGGCCCGACGTGTCCTGATCGATCCGATGCACCACGAACGGACGGCGCTTGCCGTGTGAGCGGAACCGGTCTTCGATCTGTTCGTACACCGACGGCAGATCCGTCTTGCGTTCGAGCGGGACCGACAACAGCCCGGCCGGCTTGTTGACCACGATCAAGGCGTCGTCTTCATAGACGACGTCGAGAACGCCGACCGGGCCGGTGCGAGGACGCCGCGTTGCGCTGCCCGGCCGATCCATCCAGACGCGGACGAGGTCGCCGGGTTCGAGGCGCCGCGCTGCATCGGCGGTCTGCGCCTCGGTGCCATTGAGGTAGACCTTGCCGCGTTCGAGCGCTGCCGTTGCGCGAGCGCGTGAACCGAGCCGTCCGGCCGCTGCCACGAACTTGTCGAGGCGCGCGCCGGCGTCTTCGGGAGCGACCGTCCACTGCGTCTCTGTCATGCGATCGATCCAGCGTAACATCCGGCCGCTCCGTCATCGACTCTTTGCACGACTTCCCGCCGCGCGGCGATCTGTGCGAGGCTGGTGCGCGCCAGATGGATCTCTCACACGCCAGGATCACGGTCGAGCGCACGTCGCCTGACGACGTGCAACAGCGGCAGGTCGTGTTGTCGCTCGACGGCCAGCCGCTTGGAACACTGCTGTACACGGAGTCGGTGACGCACGCGATCGAGCCCGGTCACCATCGGCTCCGGGCGCACAACACGCTGGTCTGGAAGACGGTGGAGTTCGACTGCGCCACCGGCGAGCACGTGCGCTTCGTCACCGTGAACCGCGCCGGCTTCGGCAGCGCGGCCTTGGTCGCGCTGCTCGGCGCGGGCCCGCTCTACGTCACGCTCGAGCGACTCACGGGCGATGATTCGTCCGCCTGAAGGCGGAAGCCACCAACCGACACCTCGGCCCGTGTCCGCCGGAAGGCGGA
>JBDTSX010000609.1:0-3093 GCA_039930925.1 Acidobacteriota bacterium
CGTCATCACCATCGTAGCCCTCGGCAATGGCGCGCACGCCGCAATCGAAGAGGAAGTCATGTCGGCCGGCACCAACCCGATCATTGTCAGCGCCGGCAACCGCACCGCCGGCGGGGTTCGGCTCGGGATGGGCGCCTCCAGCCGTCTGACCGTCGAGGATGCCGAGGCCCTGCGCGGCGTGCGGGGGCTATCGAAACTGGCGCCGGGGGTCCGGTCCCGCTCGCAAATCGTCGTCCCTGGTCAGAACTAGTCGACAACCATCGAAGAGACCGGTCCCGATCTCCCCGCGATCCGGGCGTGGGCTCTGCAGAACGGCTCGTTCTTCGATGCGCGGGACGTGGCGTCGAGCGCGAAGGTCTGTGTCATCGGCAGCATCGTGCGGGACACCATGACCTCCCTCCTGGTCGGAATCGCCGCCGTGTCGCTGCTGGTCGGCGGAATCGGGGTCATGAACATCATGCTGGTCTCGGTGACCGAACGGACGCGCGAGATCGGCATCCGTCTCGCGGTCGGCGCGCGCGGCCGCGACGTACGGCTGCAGTTCCTCGTGGAAGCCGTGCTCATCAGCATCGCATCAGGCACGGCAGGAATTGCCGCGGGCCTGGGGCTCGCCACTGGATTCACCACGTTGCTGGAGTGGCCGACCGAGGTATCCGGGTCGGCGGTGCTGATGTCGTTCGCGTTCGCCGCGACGGTGGGCATCTTCTTCGGCTGGTACCCCGCTCGTGCCGCCGCTGCCATCGACCCCATCGACGCGCTCCGCTTCGACTGACCCGCCTGCTGCCGATCGTCGAGCCGTGCGAGAGGCCGGACACTCCTGTGCGGCGAGCCGCCATTGAGATGGGACCAGAACAACGGCTCCCAGCGACCGTTCAGCGATCGTCTTGAGCACTGAAGTCGCTAAAGACCGGTTGACGAGCTTTCCGTCAACGTGCGGGCCGCCCGATCGTCTTCCGTCGGCGATCGCCGCTCACTGTTGATCGTCCCGGTGCCCTGCCCCGTGAACTCGGTGCGGCTCGACATGCCGCGGTTCAGCACCCAGAGGCCGATCGCCGCAAGCACGACGAGATTGGGAAACAGCAGCGGCGCCAGCGGCGGGGCTCCAGTGAGCACCTTCTCGAACCACGACGCGGCGGGCTGTCGCGTCACGGCAGCGGCGTGGAGAACGAAGCCGGCCACGCCGATCACTGCCTGCGTGCCGAGCACCCAGGCGCACCAGCGGACATACGAACGCGTCACCTCGGTCACGAACGGCACGGCAAGCGATCCGACCGCGACCGCGCTGCTGATCACGGGGAGCCACTCGAGCGGGTTGTAAAAGCCGTTCTGGGCGTGGTCGCTCAGGCTGAACACGAAATTGCCGATGAAGCCGCCGAGCGCCAACAGCAGAACCCACAGCGGCCACTCCGGCGATCGTGGGTCCACCAGGCGATTCGCAAGCAGCAGGAACCCGAGACCGGTATAGGCCAACGGCGCAGCAAATGGCGCGGCGTAGGTGAGGCTGCGGATTGTCCGCTCGACGAAAAACTGACTGTCGAGATGCAGAATCACCCCGGTCAGGCCGACCACCACCGCGAGCCAGCCGATCAGGTGGCCGGCGGTCCGTGACAGGCCAGGCATTCGGGCCCGCAGCGGAGCGACGCAGGCGAGTGTCACGGTAGCGGCGATCGAGAAATACAGCGGAATGTATTCGGAGCCGCGCCGGAAGCCATTCTGCGAATGCGCGAGGAAGATGTCGCCGATCAGTCCGCCGAAGTTGAACAGGACGAACAGCTCGACCCAGAGCGGGTGATCGGTGCGCCAGTCGCGCCACGCCGACGCGTTACGGTCGGGGGGCATGCGCGCGGCGCAACTCGTCAGCCAGGGCTTTCAGCTGCACCGTCCGCTGGAGCATCGGGTAGTTGCCGTGCCACTGAATGAAATCCGCGCCTCCCATGAAAGCGCCGTGCTTCGACGTGCGGCCGTCGTAATGCCAGAGATCGAAGTAGAGAAAATCGATCGGGTTACTGAATGCCGGGCCGGTCAGCAAGCCGTCCTTGCGCAATGATGCGACGATCTCGGACGCGGTCTGCACCCGCTGGTTGGTGGTCGCCACCACCCTCTCGGCCTCGGTGTAGACCCGATCGACGAGCGGCGTCGTGTGGCACTGCAGACAGAGTTGTTTCATCGCGAGCTGGGCGCGATCGTGATTCGGCCGCGGCTTGGTGATGGCATCGGCCAGGTAGTACGACAGCCGCTCCGACGGGTCGTGCGTCACCTTCTGGCCGTTCAGTCCGCTCATGTGGCAGGTGGCGCAGGTCGGGACGAACATGTCTCGCGTCGTCAGCGACCCGGGCCGGGCCTCGAGATTGAGCTGCCGCTCCTGGGCCTGGAACATGATCCCGTGCTTCGACTCTTCGTAGATCTCGAGCTGCGAATGATCCGGACCCATGTGGCACTGACCGCAGGTGGTCGGCAGACGTGCGATGGCCACCGATGACGTGTGCCGGGTGTGGCAGGCGGTGCACGTGCCGATCGTATCGTCGTCATTCGGCCGGCCGACGCTGTGGCACTGGGCGCAACCGCTGGTCGTGGCCGACGGCCCCTCGAGCGTCGTGAGCGGATGAGCGGAGCGGCGCGTCCCGCCGGGTTGATACCGCTCCGAGAAGTCCACCTGCTCGGGTTTCAGACCCTCCTGACCGTACACGGCCGCCCATGACGGCGCGGCATGGCGGCTGCGCAGGAACTCCTGGTAGATCGGTTCGTGACAGCTGCGGCAGTTGCCCGCGGTCAGCTTGGTCGAGACGACGAAGCCGTGATGCTCTTTCTTCTGCTGTCCGGTCGCCGGCTGATGGCAGTCCAGGCAGCTCACACCCTGTTGGGCGTGCCGGCTCATTTCGTATTCGTGCACGATCGCGTACTGCTGCTGGGTGTGGCACTCTGCACACTTACCCGACGCGCGGACGAACGCGGCACCCGGTTGATCGGTCTCGACGCGCGGCCGCGCCCGATTCAGCAGGAACGCGCTGACGATCAGCGCGAAGGCGATGACGACGGCGATGAATACCGGCCGGAACGACATCCCGCCTGATACTAGCGCGTCCTGGAGACACG
>JBDTSX010000610.1:0-3087 GCA_039930925.1 Acidobacteriota bacterium
GACGTCATGAAGGAGTCGGCGCGCACCGCGCTCTCGTGGTTCCGCGCCCATGCGACGCGATACGGCGTCGATCCGTCCTTCTACAAGGATTCGGAGATCCACCTGCACGTCCCGTCGGGCGCGATCCCCAAGGATGGACCGTCCGCGGGAGTGACGATGGTGACGGCGCTCGCTTCGGCGCTGACCAAGCGTCCGGTGCGCGGCGACATCGCCATGACGGGGGAGATTACGCTCTCCGGGCGGGTGCTGCCGGTCGGCGGCATCAAGGAAAAAGTGCTGGCGGCCCGGCGCCATGGAATCACCGAGGCGATCCTGCCGCGTCAGAACGAGAAGAACATCAACGAGGATCTCTCGGAGGATCTGCGGCGCGAGCTGACCATCCACTACGTCCAGCACATGGAAGAGGTCCTCGCCATCGCGCTCACCCCGTCGTCTGCGCAGACTCACACTGGCCTGCCGCTCGACGAAGACATCCGGCCGACGTTGCAATAGCTCGGGGCTCGGGGCTCGGGACTCGGATTAGCCCCGGATCCCGGGCCCCGGACCCCGGACCCCGGACTCCCGTTCCGACGCGTCAGATCATCGCCAGCCCGGCCACCGTCTTCATGTCGGTGATTTCCCCGCGCCTGACCATGTCCCGCGCATCGGCGATCGAGAATACCTTCGACTCAATGTCTTCGTCTTCATCCTGCACAGCCGCCTCGGTCGGCGTCGAGAGCCCCGACAGGCGGAAGAAGATCATCTCTTCGTCGCAGTAGCCCGGCGTGGGATGGAGCGCGGCGAGGCGGACGATGGTCTCGGGTACCTGTCCGATCTCTTCGTGGCACTCACGGCGGGCGGCGGCGTCCGGCTGCTCCCCCTCGTCCACACTCCCGGCGGGCAATTCCCACAGCCAGCGGTTGACTGCGTAGCGATATTGCTTGACCAGGATGATGCGCCCTGGCGCCGGCACCGGCAGCAGCACCACCGACCGGGGATGGCGGACCACGTCCACGGCGACCTCCCGTCCGTTGCGCATGCGCACGCGGTCGCGATCGACGTCGAACACTTTGCCGTGGAACACGCGCTCGTGCGACAGACGCTCTGGATCAGACATTGGTGACCTTCAATACCGGGTTGCCGCGCGAACCACCAGCTTACTCGTCCGCGCGCAGCTCCCGCTCTTCGATGTCGTCGAGGACGACCTGCAGATCCGGCGGGAGCGGCGAGTCGAAGTGAACCCGCCGGCCGTCGGCAGGATGGGTGAACGCGAGGTGCGCCGCATGCAGGAAAGGACGCTCGAGGCGCTGCACCGCCCGCAGGTTGGCCAGCGTCCGGCGATGAAGCCCCCCGTACGTCGGATCGCCGACGATCGGGTGCCCGATGCTGCTGAGATGGACGCGGATCTGGTGGGTCCGCCCGGTGGCGATCGCCACCTTCAGGAGCGAAACCCCTTTGTAGTGGGTCGCGGCGACGACTCTGGTGACCGCCTGCCGCGCCCGGCGCGCCCGCGTGGACATCTTCTGTCGATTGGCCGGGTCACGCCCGATTGGTTCGTCGATGCGGCGGCCCGCCTGCACGACTCCCCACACCAGCGCGATGTACTCCTTGTCGATCTCGCGGTCGCTGAATTGCCGCGACAACTCCTGATGGGCGCGATCGTTCTTCGCGACCACCATCACGCCCGAGGTCCCGCGATCGAGCCGGTGCACGATCCCCGGACGCATCTCCCCGCCGATCCCGCTCAAATCCGTCACGTGGTGAAGCAGCGCGTTGACGAGCGTGCCGGAGCTGTGCCCCGCGGCCGGATGCACGACCATGCCGGCCGGCTTGTCGACCACGACCAAGTGTTCGTCTTGAAAGATGATCCGGAGCGGCAGCGCCTCGGGTTCCGGTGTGGCGGCGGCCGGGGCCGGCACCTCCACCGCGTAAACCTGCCCGGCGCGAACCGGGGTGCTCGGACGAAGCGCCGTGGCCGGGCCGGTGACGCTTCCGTCCTTGATCAGCCGCTGCACATGCGACCGGGACTGGTCCGGGAGCAGGGCGGTCAAGAAGTTGTCGAGCCTCGAGCCATCGTGTTCAGGCTCCACGACGAGCTGCCGGGCGCTATCGTTGGACATCAGGCGGCCCTGACCCGTCCCATGTGACTCTGGGGCCCAGGCGCGTCCCTGCGCGACAGCCGGACCAGCATGCCGATCGCGATCGGCACGATCAGGATCGAGATGAACTGCGATGTCGAGAAACCGCCGATCATGCCGCGTGCGTCTCCCCGATAGAACTCGATGACGAAGCGGGACACCGCATAGAGCAGCAGGTATCCCCAGAACGTGCGTCCGGGAAATGGGCGCCCCCGGCGCTCGCTCGCGAGGAGCAGCCCCAGGATGAGCAGCTCCGCGCCCGCTTCGTAGAGCTGCGTCGGATGGAGCGGCACATTCAGCGGCGTCCCCGCGTTCGCCAGGGCGTATTCATTGTGGAAGGTCATCGCCCAGGGCATCGTCGTGGGCCGTCCGAAACAGCAGCCGGCGAACAGGCAGCCCATTCTCCCGACGACATGCCCGAGCGCGATGCCCGGTGCGAAGACGTCGGTGACCGTCCACATCGGCATCTGGTGCCGGCGCATATACCACAGCGCGACCCCCAGCGCCGCGATCAGGCCGCCGTAGAACACTCCGCCGGAACGGAGCAGATTCGTGATCTCGGCTGGATGGCTCCGGTACTTGTCGAACTCGACCAGCAGCAGCAGGAGCTTCGCGCCGGCGAGCGCGCTGATGATGATCCAGATCCCGAGGTCCATGACCTGCGTCGGGTCGAGACTGCGCGACCTGGCCCGCACCACGGCGAACTGCAGGCCGAGCAGGTACGCCGCCGCCAGGAGGACGCCGTAGGTGTAGAGCGTGAACCAGCTGGTCTCAAGCAGGATGGGATGCATGTCGTCGCCCAAGCCCGATCATATCCAGCAGGACCAGGGCCGCCCCAATCGTGATCGCGGCATCGGCGACGTTGAACGCCCAGAAATGGGTCGCACCCCAGTAGACGTCCACGAAGTCGATGACATATCCGGCAATCGCGCGGTCCATCAGGTTGCCGAATGCACCGCCGAGAATCAGC
>JBDTSX010000611.1:0-3082 GCA_039930925.1 Acidobacteriota bacterium
GCGCGAGGGATCGATCGTGATTCCGGTCAGGACCTCGAACGGGCCTCGACCTCGTCCGGACAGAGAGGTCGTGGCCTTGAGCCCGATGTCGGGCACGGTCCCGGGAGCGTTTGCGGCCGCGGCAATCCGGCTGTAGGTCCGCATCCGCTGGAGATCGAAGGAACTGACCGCCGGCCGCGCGACGCAGCCATGCCGGTACTGCCGCGCGGCGTCGGGGCGATTCACGGTCACCGTGATGCGTCGGGACTTCCGGTCCATCGCCGGGTTCGAGGAGCAGTAGCCGAGCACGTACTCGAACCGCGTCGCCTGGTCGAGATGATCCATCGCCGCCGCGGCGCCGGCATACTGGTGCGCGTAGTAGCCGCCGCCAGTCAGGTCGGTCATCGCGCGGGCGGTGGCCAGGTTCCACATGCTGGTCGGCGGCGGCGACGCCGTCATCGCCGGTGTGACCGCCGATCGGGAGGCCGAGGATCGCTCGGCATTGAACGTCGCCTGTGTCGGATGCAGGGTCGTGCCGTCCGTGTGCACGTCGTCGATGCCTTCGTGCGATCGCTCGACGCGCTCGGGCACGTTCAGGATGCGGCGGCCGGTCGCGAACGCGGTCGCACGATTCCAGGCGAGCACCGCGACCAGATTGCGCCGCATCAGCCGCTCGCGGACGAAATGCAGCATGCCGTCAACCCCCTTGCCGGTTCGCTGCAGCCGCCCGCGCCCGAACACGATCAGAAAGATCCGCCGATCCTCGGATGGAACCATGTCGACCGATACGCGGCGCCGAACCTGAACCCGAGCCTGAACGCAAACCTGAACCTGAACCCGAACCTGAACCCGAACCCGAACCCGAACCCGAACCCGAACCCGAACCCGAACCCGAACCTGAACCCGAACGACCTACAACCTAAAACCCGAAGGCGAACCTGAATTCACTTAAAACTCAAAACCTAAAACCTAAAACGCGCAGCTCTCGATACCCCGCGGGCTCCGTCTCAACCGAGACCCCACACGCTGCGCCCCATTTGACGCCTGACGCCTGCCCTCGATATACTGCCGGGCATCGTGACGTACACATGTCAGCACGTCGTCTGTCGAAAGCGGACGAAGCGAATCCACAGGCGGGTCGTAGTGTGTTCGTAGCGTAACAGCGCAAACAGAAGACGCACATCAACCCGCCGGCCCCTGAGAAAGAGGGCGGCGGGTTTTTTTTTGGAGTCACTTCAGCGGGACATCATGGAATCAAAGCGTATCGACGTGGGCATCCTCGGGGCCACCGGCATGGTCGGCCAGCAGTTCATCCGGCAGCTCGCCGACCATCCGTGGTTCCGGCCGGTCTGGCTCGGCGCCAGCGAACGCTCGGAAGGGAAGCCCTACGTGGAAGCGGCGACCTGGCGGCTGGCCTCACAGGTGCCCGACGCGATTGGTGACCTGCGCGTCGACTCGTGTACGCCCGGGCGGGGACCGCAATTGATGTTCTCCGCTCTCGACGCCAACGCCGCCAACGACATCGAGCCGGCCTTCGCCAGGGCCGGCCACATCGTCATCAGCAACGCCCGCAGCTACCGCATGGACCCGCTGGTTCCGCTGCTCATCCCCGAAGTCAACGCCGACCATCTCGCACTGCTCCCCGCGCAACGTCGTGAGCGTGGATGGCGGGGCGCGATCATCACCAACCCGAATTGCTCGACCGTGGTCCTCTCGATGGCCCTCGCGCCGCTGCGCCAGTTCGGTCTGCGCACGGTGCTGGTGACGACCCTCCAGGCGGTTTCTGGCGCCGGCTACCCGGGCGTCCCCTCGCTCGATATTCTCGGCAACGTGGTGCCGATGATCTCCGGCGAGGAAGAGAAGATGGAGAGCGAGACCCAGAAGATTCTCGGCGCGCTTGAGGGCAACCGCGTCTCGCCGCACCCGGTGATCATCAGCGCGCAGACTACGCGCGTTCCGGTGATCGATGGACATACGGAGAGCGTCTCGGTCGGGCTCGATGCGCGGCCCACCGTTGCGGAGGTCGTCGAGGCGCTGCAGGCGTTCCGCGGGCGTCCGCAGGAGCTGAAGCTGCCGACCGCCCCCGCCGCTCCCGTCGTCTGGACCGCGGCGCCCGACCGGCCGCAGCCGCGCCTCGACGCGGAGCGGGACGGCGGCATGACGGTGACAGTTGGCCGCGTGCGCCGCTGCCCGGTGCTCGACGTCAAGTTCGTCGCGCTCGGGCACAACACGATTCGCGGCGCGGCCGGCGCGGCGGTGCTGAACGCCGAGCTGATGCGGGCCGAAGGCCTGCTGCAGGGAGATTGAGGTGGGTGCCGCCGGACCTATCGTGATGAAGTTCGGCGGCACGTCCGTCGCCGACGCCGAGGCGATCGGACGAGTGGTCGGGATCGTGAAGGCCGCGCGCGAGAGCTCGGGGCTGCCGCCGGTCGTGATCGTGTCGGCGATGAGCGGTGTCACCGATCGCCTGCTCGAGCTCACCGCGGCCGCCGAGCTCCGGCGCGACGCGCACGTGCTCAACGGGGTCGCCGAGTTGTCCCGCCGGCATTTCGAGGCGGTCGAGCGGTTGTTGCCGGCCGAGGCCGCGACCGCCGTTCTCAACGAGATTGGCGCGCTCCTCGACGATCTCCGGGCGCTGCTCAAGGCGACCGGCATCCTCCACGCCGCCTCGCCGAGCGCGCACGACGCGATTGTCTGCACCGGCGAGCTGATGAACAGCCGCATCATCGCCGTGGCCCTGGAACAGGCTGGGGTGCCGACGTCCTGGGTGGACGCCCGGCGGGCGATCGTCACCGACGGCGCGCACATGGCGGCCGTCCCGCTGGCCGCCGAGACCCGCGAGGCGGTGCTGCGCGAGATCGTGCCGCGCGTCAACGATGGGCGCGTGCCGGTGATCGGCGGGTTCGTCGGGGCCACGGCGCAGGGGGTGACGACCACGCTCGGCCGCGGCGGATCGGACTATTCCGCGGCGATTCTCGGCGCGGCGCTCGACGCGCGCGAGATTCAAATCTGGACCGACGTGGACGGCATGCTGACCGCCGATCCGCGCGTCGTCGCGGCGCCGCACGTCGTCCCGTTCCTCTCCTTCGGCGAGGCTTCCGAG
>JBDTSX010000612.1:0-3075 GCA_039930925.1 Acidobacteriota bacterium
CCGCCCGCGAGGTGTGGCACTACCTCTTCTGCAGGAGCCGAGGTGGCATCCAGATCGGCAATCGGGGTGTCGCGGTTATACGAGTGGACTGCACGACTGTGTAATTGATCCCGTTGTATGATGCCGCCGTGAATCCGAGTCCACGCCGCGCGGCCGGGTGGACGCCGCCTGAAGGGACTCCTTCCGAGACACGCGAACAGCTACTCGCCGCCGCCGAGCGCTTGTTCGCCGAACGCGGCCTCGGCGGAGTCTCCGTGCGGATGATTGCCGCGGAGGCAGGCGTGAACTGGTCGCTCGTGGGCTACCACTTCCGCGGCAAGGACGGCCTGCTCGCCGAGGTCTACCGGCGTCACTGCACCACGCTCAATCGCGAGCGTCTGCGGCAACTCGGCGAGGCGCGCCGTGCCGGGCTGCAGCTCGAGTCGGTCATCGAGGCGTTCGTCAGACCCGCGCTCGCCGAGATTCAGGGGCGGGATGGCCAGACCCAGTTCTCACGCCTGCGCGCCATGCTCGCGGCGGAAGACGCGCCGCTCTTCGCGCAGGTGGTCGCCGACAACTTCGACCAGTCGAGCCGTACCTTCGTCGCCGCCCTGCGCCAATGTCTGCCCGAGCTCCACGCCGACGAGATCCTGTGGCGATTCCATTTCATGCTCGGGACGATCTACTACTCCGCCAGCAGCCCGCAGCGCATCAAGGCGTTCTCGCGCGGGCGATGCGATCCCGGCGATCTCGAGGCCACGGTCCGGCATCTCGTGCCGTTCCTTGCCGCGGGATTTCGTACCGCGCCGGTGACGCGGCCGCGGATCCGGCGGCGCGCCCCCGCGGCGAACGCCAGGGTGCGCCGATGACCCTCACGGCCGAGGCCAGCGCCGCGCGCCCGCCGTTGCACACGCTGCCCGGCAACTAGCCGGCAGTGTCATCGGAACAGCGGGCGTATACTCCGGTTCATGCGTCCGAGCGCGAGGCGATCCACTCATCCGGCGCGGTTGCGGCTGGTCGATGGCGATCCGAAGCAGGCGAAGAGTGCGAGTGCCAACCGGACGCTGGCCTCGGACCTGTTCGAGCAGCTTCGTGACGATATTCTCCACTGCAAGCTGCGCCCCAATTCGCGGCTGCTGTTTCGCGACCTGCGCGCGACCTACGCGTCCGGGATGAGTCCGTTGCGCGAGGCGCTGATGCGGCTGGCCTCTGACGGTCTCGTGGTGCTCGAGGATCACAAGGGGTTCAGGGTCGCGCCGGTCTCACGCGCCGAAATCGTCGACATCGCGAATACCCGGTGTGAGCTCGAAGGGCTCGCCGTCCGACTCTCGATGGAGCAGGGGGACGACGCCTGGGAGGCGACCATCGTCGCGCGGCTCCACGAGTTGTCAAAGCGGCCGACCTACTCGGCAGAGGGCCGGCTGGACGCGGAGTGGGAACGGCGGCACGACGCGCTGCACCGGGCCCTCTATCGCGCGTGCGGGCTGCGCTGGCTGTTGAGTTTTTGTGAGCTGCTGGCGGATCGAGCCTACCGGTACCGGCACGCGCTGCTCGAGCAGGTGGATCGGACGCGCAATCACCGAAGCGAGCACGACGAGATCGTGCGCGCGGTCATCGAGCGCCGCCCCGAGGCGGTGAGCCTGCTGCAGACGCATTACCAGCGCACGGTCCATACACTTCTGGACCGATGGCAGGAGCTGGCATAGCGCTTCCAGCCTGGCGCGCATCACAGAATTGTCACATCATTTTGTCGATAATCCCCAATGATCGATTATCCTCACCCTCGCGCCGGGATTTCTCCAGCCGAATCGGTCGGCCACCACATGCCGTTCAAGGGCACCCTCGACGAGCAGCAAATCTGGCAGATCGTGAACTACATCCGCACCCAGGGGCGCACCTGAAGGGCAAGCCGGTGTTCGTCCCCGACCCGAACAACCAGATCATTAAGTGAGAGCGGTCTCGGCAAGATCCATCGGGTCCACGACGACGGCTCCGTTCCGAAGGGCAACCCGTTCGTCAACACCCCGAACGCGTTACCATCGATCTGGAGCTACGGACATCGCAATCCGGAGGGCCTGTCGTGGGATTCCGCCGGCCTGCTCTGGGAGTCGGAGCACGGTCCAACCGGCGCCGACGAATTCAATATCATCGAGAAGGGCAAGAACTACGGCTGGGGTGTGATCTCGATGAGCCAGCAGACGGGCATCACCGAGCGCAGCCACGGAGGCTGGAGCAGCCGATTGTCTATTGCGCCGGCGATCGCGCCGAGCGGAGTTTCCTTCTCCGCCGGCTCGAGGCTTTCGCCGGACGAGGGCGGTTCTCATTCATATTTCGCAGGCAGATTTTTCGCATGGGACAATCGATGCATCAGAAGCGTATCGTCCTCGCTCTCGTCGCCGCCGGCGTCGTCGGGCTCGCCGCCGCGATCGCCGCCCAGGGCACCGCCAAGGTGCCGGGGAACATCTGGCCTCCTACCAGGAAACAGATGGAGAAGGCGGTCGCGCTGTCGCCCGAGGACGAGGCGAAGACGTTCTCCTTGCCGCCGGGCTATCACGTCGAGCTGGTCGCCTCGGATCCGATGATCGAATCGCCGATCCTGATGGACTTCGATCCGGATGGCCGGTTGTGGGTCCTGGAGATGTTGACGTTCCTCCCCGACACGTCCGGACGCGACTCGCGCGAACCCCTCAACCGCGTGAGCGTGCTCGTCGGTGAACCCCCCAACCTGTGGCTGATGAAAGACACGAACGGCGATCTCAAGGCTGACACGAAGGATCTCGTCGTCAACACCTACGGCAACCCCAATGGGGGGATCGAGCACAACGCGAACAGCGTGTTCTGGGCGATGGACAACGTCATGTATTCGTCCGAACACGTCTGGGACCTGCGGTTGCGGAACGGGAAGTTCGAGCCGCTCGCGGCGCTCAGCCGCGGCCAGTGGCAGGTGTCGCAGGACGACGCCGGACGCATCTACCGCAACGTCAATGATTCGCCGTTGTACGTGGACTACACGCCGTCGCGCTACTTCCTCCGCAATCCGAACGGCGCTCGGACGCGCGGTCTCTACGAGGTACTCATCGAGCAGATGGACGCCAC
>JBDTSX010000613.1:0-3063 GCA_039930925.1 Acidobacteriota bacterium
ATGGGCAAGCCGAAGTAAGAGGCGCCGGCCAGGGCATGCGCGTCAGCGCGGGCGCGCCGCCCTGGCAACGAGCGCCGCCGGCAGCCCCACGCCAAAGGCGTGGATCAAAATTCCGTTGACGAAAACCGGCCAGGCCACCGACTGTGCCGCGCCAATCGCGGAAAGCGGAATCACCACCCGGTTCATGACGAAATACGCGGCCATGCCGTAGAGGATGCCGCTGACGGCCGCGTGCCGCGTCAGGAACGTAATCCGCCGGCTGGCGATGAAGAACACCAGCACGATCCCGAACGCGATGACGTAGTGCAGGAACACGCCGAGCGCGGCGCTGCGGACCCCGCCCTCGAACGAGGCGGGACCGAGCACGCCTGACGCAATGCCCTGGAAGATCCGCATCGGGTGCGCGCCGCTGCGCAGACCGAAGAAGACGATGGCGTCGAGCGCGTCGAGTGTCCCCACGACCAGCGTGCCGGACAGGATCGCGCGGGCAGGGCTCACCGGCTCGCTCCGGCGCCCGGGGTGCGGCATTCGAAGTTGGCCGCGTCATCGGTGCTGCCGGCGCCGGTGTAGACCGCCGCTTTCGGATAGACGCACAGCGGACGGGTCCGATCGACGACACCATTGGTCGAATGGGAGGCCATCACGCGCTCCGGGGCCACGCCTTTCTCGACCCAGGTCTCGAGCTCGCTGACCATGTCGAACGCGCTCGCGCCCGGGCCGCCGGAACAGTGCTGCATGCCGGGGACCATGAACAGGCGGAAGAATTCCTGCGTGTTCTTCAGCGCCTCGTCGCGAGTGCGCTTACCCTGTTTCGCCGCCGCCACACTCTCGTAGTAGGCGATGGTGTTGAGCGGCGAGATGTCCGGATCGCTCCAGCCGTGGTAGACGATCAGTTTCGCCCGGTGGCGCCGGAAGCGCTCGAGGTTCGGGTCGACGGCGTCCAGCAGCGGTCCCACCTTGCGAACCGCGAGCGCCACGTCGGTGTCGTAGTTGAACGTCCGGAAATCCCAGTCCGGATCGTCGAACACCATGTACTTGAAGAAGCCGTCGGCGGCCCGGGAGTGCGTGCCTTCGGAAGGCGCCGTCCCTGTCACCCATGCGGCCCAGCCGCCCGGGCCGGCTTCACCGCCCGGTGCGAGCCCCGGGTAGACCAGCTCCCCCGCCGACGTCCGCGCGCCAGCCCAGATGTCTTTCACCGCTTTCACCTGCGCGGCGGTGAAACAGGTCTCGGGATCCTGTCCAGGCTGGCAGGTCAGGACCGCCGGATCGAAGCGGCATGCCCGCGGATCGTTGAGCACACCGTCGTGAACGCCGTCGAGATCGTCGCACGCGGCGTTGACCGCGTCGGTCAGCAGCGGCACGTGGCTCGCCGGAATGTAGCTGGCCGGATCTTTGGTGGTGGCGAGCGAGTACCACAGGTGCGCGCCGGCATAGAAGCGCGTCCAGTTATTGGCGGGGTCGCCGGCAATGATGCCGTCGTAGTCGTCCGGGTAGCGCTGCGCCTCCATCAGGCCTTGCTGCCCGCCCTTCGAACATCCGACGTAGTAGGCATGCGCGGGACGCTTGCCATAGAAGGCCTTGGTGATGGCCTTGCCGTTGACGGTGGTCAGGTGCAGCCCGCGATGGCCGAAGTCGGCAATCAGGTCGGGGCGGCCGAGCGCCCAGCTCGCATCGAACGACCCCTGGGCGACGTGCCCGGTGTCGGTACCGGCGGTCGCGTAGCCGCGCCTCAGCGCCGCGGCCATCGAGCCGTAGCCGATCGTACCGGCCATCCCGCCGTTGCCCACGCCTTGAAACTTGCCGTTCCACGACGACAGAGGGAGCCACACCTCGAACGTGATGGCCGGCTTCGTGACTGCCGCGATACGGCAGAAGGGAGGGAGGTCCATGATCTCCGGCCCGTCGGGCGGGGCAAACGCCGGACCGGCGACCTCCTCGGCCGCCGTGATGGTGGTGTCCGAGAGCCGCAACCCGGTCAAGGCCGCGCACGTGCGCACGCCCGCGGGCGTCCCGGCGACCCCCGCCGCGGCCAGCAGGAGGGCCGCCACACTCGAGACTACGTGGGATCGTGACATGTCACCCGCCGCTGAACAGGATGCCGCCGACGACCAGCCCGCCGACCAGGAGCAGGAACACGATCGCCGCAATCACCAGCGCCAGGCGCCGCCGGGAGCGTTCGCTGGCCGCCCAGACGTCCTGGTCCAGGTAGAACCGTTCGAGCGGCACTTCGCGGACGATCGCCCGGGTCAGGAGCCGCCGCAGGCCGGTACCGCGTCGGACGTGCAGCTCGTCGAGGTGTTTCGCCGACGCCGCGCCGGTTGCTCCCGCGTCCAGAAAGCACTGCACGACTTTCCGTTCTCGCCGCCGCGCCGACATCACCGCCGACATTCGGGACGCATTCTGTCACAGTTCGGGTGCGGCCCTTGTCGCGTGCCGGTTTCGTGAGTACCATCCGGCGCCAGTGGACGCGATCACCGTTCCGGCGCCGCCGCCCCGCGCGATCGGGTTCTGGATGGCGGCTGCGCTGGTGATGGGCAACATGATCGGATCGGGGGTGTTCCTGCTCCCCGCGTCGCTCGCGCCGTACGGCGGACTCGGGCTGATTGGCTGGCTGGTGTCCACCGCGGGATCGGTGCTCCTGGCGCTCGTGTTCGCGCGCCTGTCGCGGTGCAATCCGGCGGCCGGCGGACCGTACGCGTACACGCGACAGGCTTTCGGCGACCTGGCCGGTTTTCTCGTCGCCTGGGGCTACTGGATCTCCGTGTGTGCACCAACGCGGCGCTGGCGGTCGCGCTGGTCGGGCACCTCGGCCCCTTCATTCCGTCGGTGGTGTCGAAGCCGCCGGCGGCCGCGGCGCTGGCGGTCGCCACATTGTGGTTCCTGACCGCGGTCAACGTCCTCGGCGTCCGCACCGCCGGCCGGGTCCAGGTCGTCACGACCGCGATCAAGATTCTGCCGCTTGCCGCGGTCGGGATCGCCGGGCTCTTCTATCTGGACCCCGCCCACTTCGCGATCACGCAGACCGGCGGCGCAGCAGTGGCTCGCGGCATCACCGCCACCGCG
>JBDTSX010000614.1:0-3049 GCA_039930925.1 Acidobacteriota bacterium
GGATGCGCCGGCTCGCCCCCGATTTCATCAACCGGCAGCTCTGGAAGGCATCGAAAAAGCTGGTGCCGGTCGGGGCCGGATAGGGCGACCGTCGCGATTCCATGGGAATCGCTTCTTCACGGAGGAAAAGCGGCAGGAATATCGCCAGCGCATGGAGACTGTGAATTTCAGTCTCCTGCCCGGGCTCACGCCCGCCCGCGCCGCAGCCTGCCGGATCATGAGGGTCGCGCCAGTCATTCCCCATCCGGACGTGCTAGTCTCACGATTGTCACCTCAGGAGGGTCACAAATGAAATTCGTGTTTCAGCTCCTGTCGGGCGTCCTCGTTGCCACCGGCCTGCTGGCCTCGCAAGCAGGCGCGCAGGACCTCAAGGTCGGCGATCAGGCCCCCGACTTCACGCTGCCGGGAACCGATGGGAAGACGTACACCATGTCCCAGCTCAAGGGCCACTGGGTCGTCCTGGCGTGGTTTCCGAAGGCGTTCACCGGTGGTTGAACGGCAGAATGCAACTCGCTCCGTGAGAGCGGGGGACTGATTCGCGCGTTCGATGTCGCGTACTTCATGGCCAGCGTCGATACCCTCGACGACAACAAGGCGTTTGCCGCCAAAGAGCATGCGGACTTCCCGATGCTCGCCAACCCCGAGAAGAAGGTCGCCTTCGCGTACGGCGCGATCGCGCCCGATGCGCCGCCCGAGCGGCAGTTCGCCCGCCGCTGGACGTTCTACATCGATCCGACCGGCAAGATTGCGGCTATCGATAAAGCCGTCAAACCCGCAACGTCCGGCCAGGACATCGTCCAGAAACTCAAGGAGCTCAACGTTCCCAAGCGCTGACTCGAAGAAGCGGTGTCCGAGCTGCATCAGACTCCGTTACAGGCGACGCAGCGGTTCTTGTACAGCCGATTCGGCCACACCTGAGGAGCGCCTCGTGTGCGCGGCCGTCTACCTGGGAGGTGGGACGATCTTGATCTTTTCAGCCACGAGACTCTCGTAGTCGTCGCCCAGCGCATCGACGACGACGTTGAGACCGGGCTTGAGGTCGGATCGTGACGCCTTCTTGCCGTCGCGCTCGATTGGTGTTCGTTCGGTCACCGCGATGTCCACTACCAGCTCTTTCTTGTTCTCGACGAACTTCATCCTGAGAGACTTCTTCGCGACATCCATCTTGACGACCGTGCCGACGAACCGGAACATGTCGTGGGCGCGTGTCGGAGTGGTGGCGCCGATTAGGCAGGTCAGCGTCACTGCCGCGAAGGTGCGTCCGAACATGGTCGTCTACCTCTCGGGAGCATCGACGCCGGCGGTCGGGCGTGCGAGCTCGTGGACGTGCCGCGTGTGGTTGGAGCGATACTCGATCGCGGCATTGTAGAATCCCGCACTCGTCATCGTGATGGTGATCGAAGTGCCCCCGGGATTTTCCCAGTACCAGCCGTGCATCCCGGCGAACGGCGCGGCCAGACTCCCGGACGCGCGGGATCTCGTGGCCTTGTCAATGCTCACTTCCGCATCGGCGCCGCCCTCTTCCGGCGCACCGTGAAAGTCGTGGATGACGGGCGCACTGGCTTCCCACGCGAACACCATGGTGGCACCCTGTGCGAGCTGGTACTTGTACTCGATGTACTGGTAGGGTCCGAGGACGAATTGCGCGCGATCGACGTGGTATGGCGCCGAGTACTTCGACGACGCGCCGTGCTGTTCCGGCTTCAGCGCCGTGCCGGACGGCGCCGCGGCGGCCGATTCGTTCGCGACCTCCGTCGGGAGGCTGCGCAGCAGTCCGAGAGCCGCCCCGGTGCGTAGCGGATCGATGCCGTATTCGGCCGGCAGGACCGCGACGGCCAGGATGATCACGGCGCCGGCGAGGGCTGCTGCCGTCGCGATGGCGAGCTGTGTCGCTGATACGGGATCCGGCCGGGTTCGGTCGGCCGACGTCATCGTGGCGCCACGAAATAGCCGGTAAGTTGATAGCCCATCAAGATGAACCCGCCCGCCATCAGCAGAGTGTTGGCCGCAAACGCATGACGTTCGTAGCTGTCGTGCCGTCGCCACCAGAGCAACCCGATCAGCACGCCGGTCAGCGCCAACAGCTGTCCGAGCTCGATGCCGACGTTGAAGCTCAGGATGTTGGTCACGAGTCCGCGTTTCGACAGCGCCAGGTCCTGCAGCTTCGTGGCCAGACCCAGCCCGTGGAACAACCCGAAGACGAGCACGGCCACGCGCGGGTCCGGCTGCCAGCCGAGCGTACGGCTGAATCCACCGATGTTCTCGAAGCCTTTGTACACGATCGAGAGCCCGATAATCGCGTCGATCAGGAACGGGTTGACCCGGACGCCGCCAAGCGCCCCGGCGAGCAGCGTGATGCTGTGCCCGATCGTGAACAGACTCACGTACAGGAGAATGTGCCGCGGCTTGTAGAGGAAGAACACCACACCGGCGAGGAACAGCAGATGATCGTAGCCGGTCACCATGTGCTTCGCGCCAAGGTAGAGGAGCGGCACGATGGCCGGGCCATCGATGGACTGCAGAAACCGCGCATCCCGGGCCGCCACACCGTGCGCACGCACGACGGTCGCGAACAGCGTCTGGTGGAGCGCGACGGCCGCGAGGGCACCGGCCGCCGTCCGGCACCCGGCGAGAATTATCGTGGGTGGTGTACGACCGGGCATGTGCATCTGCACGTCGCGAGAGTCTATCCGATCGGTTCGTCCACGTTTGAGCCCTCGGCTGCTGTCCTTCACCGTGGAGGCGGAAGCCATACGCTCTGAAGTTGAGCTCGGCAGGCAAGGCCATCCGTCGGCTGCTGCGGCCCGCGCCCCCAGCTGCGTCATGCGGCTCCGGAGTTCGCCAGCCCATGACGTAAATCCTCGTACACCTCGCTGCTCCCGGCATTTAAGCGGCTCCGGCCGGGCCGCAGGTGAATGGTGGTGGCAGGCGATCGAGTGCTATGATCAACTGAATGGCGCGGGTCATGAGACACACGGCAGTCCTGCTCCTGCTGAGCATAACGGCGACGCATTTGGGGACAGCCGCCTGTCTGCTCGACTGCGATCGT
>JBDTSX010000615.1:0-3009 GCA_039930925.1 Acidobacteriota bacterium
CAACGCCGGGCCCCTCGCGGCCCGGCTCGGCGAGCTCTCGCGGGCGCTGCAGGCCGGGATCGTCGCCGAGCTGGTGGACGAGAACCAGGTGTTCGCCGCGATCGACGACTTCGTCGATGCCGAGACGACGACCGAGTGAGCGCGTCGCCTAGGGCAGCTGGCGATAGAGCACGTTGCGGTATTCGACTTTGAAGGGCGGCCCGACGTGCATCTGGAAGCCGAGCAGCCCTTCCGGCACGAAGTTCTTCGGGTCCTCGTCGATCGCCGCGCTGACCAGCTGACCGTTCAGGATCTGCATCATCACCGGCCCCCGCGCGATGATGTGGTATTGGTTCCAGCCACCGACGTTCACCACCCCGCGCAGCAGTGTGTTGTCGCCAATGGTCGCCAGCGTCTTGTACTTGGGTCCATCGGTCAGGCGGGTCACCAGGCCGCGCCGGGCGAGCACCACATGGCCGGGCATGCGGCCGCGCTCCTCGTGCAGGTTGCCGGTGTAGCCGTTGCCGAAATCCAGGTCGGCCTGGTATCCCTTGAGGACCCACTTGCCGACTTCTGGCATCTCGACGCTTCGGTACTGGATGCCGCTGTTGGTGCCGCTCAGCCTGAATTCCACTTTCAGCTCGAAGTCCTTGACCTTGCCGGCGCGCCAGATCAGGAAGTTGTTCACCTTGACGACCTTCTCGGGGGTTGTCTCGCCGACGATCTCGCCGTTCTCGGCGCGCCAGAAGGTCGGGTCGCCGTCCCACCCGTTCAGCGTCTTGCCGTCGAAGATCGGCACGAAGCCGGTGTTGTCGTCGGGCTCGTACTGGGGATAGATGCCGCCGCGCGCCGGCGCGGTCTGCGCCGCGGCGGGCGGAGCGCCACCCCGCCCCTGATCGCCGTTCGTGCCGGCACCCCGTCCCGCTCCTGGGGCAGGCGTTGCTGGCGCGGTCGTGGACTGTGCGCCAGCGCCAAACGACGCGGCCGCGGCCAACCCCAGCGCGACCATCGGCACCCGAAGCCGAGCGAACAAATTTGTCATGTCTCCTCCAGGATCGAACAACCTCGTCACCTCTGCTGACGCTGCTCTCCGATCGGCTATCGTAGAGCAGCATCCTATCGCGGACAGCGGCAGGTGATCGCAAACCTGCGCGAAGGTGTCATGATCGCGCACTGAACGGGTACCACTCAGCATGAAGCGAATCGGGATTCTCACGGCCGGCGGCGACACGCCGGCGCTCAACGCGACCATCCTCGGCGCGGTGGTTCGCGCCAACGAGCTGAAGGTCGAAGTCTACGGATTCATCAAGGGCTTCAACAGCCTGTTCAATCCGCGCGTGCCGCACGTGCACCTGAATCCGTTGTTCCAGTCGGTGCCGGAGCTCGACTCGACCGTCGGCGGGACCATCCTCGCCGCCTCTCGAGACTACCTCGATCCCGACGACAAGGAAGCGATCAGCGCGGTCTGCGGCCGCCTCGAGCGGTTGAAAATTGACGGGCTGGTTTGCGTCGGGGGCGACGGCACGCTGAACGCCATGCAGCCCTTGTCAGAGGTGCTGCCGGTCGTGCTCGCGCCGAAGACGATCGACAACGATCTCGGCCTCAACTACCGCGCGGAGCCGGAAGACTGGCGGCGGGAGCCACAGGCAGCGGGCGGCGGGCACGACTACCGCCTCGTGCCGTCACAGGCGGCGTTCGACCTGGAGGGGATGATCAACTTCGTCACGCCCGGGTATGCGACCGCGGTGTTCGTCGCGGCCCAAGGCATCCAGCGCATCCGCACCACCGCCGAGAGCCACCGGCGGATCGCCATCATCGAGGTGATGGGCCGGCACTCCGGGTTCATCGCCCTCGGCTCGGCCTACGGACAGCCGGACATGATTCTCGTGCCCGAGTGCCCGATTGACCTCGACCGCATCGTCGATCGCATCCGGTATCTCTACGACCTGCAGAAGAACGTCGTGATTGTCTGCGGGGAAGGGATCGTGGACGAACAGGGCAACGAGCTCGGCGCGGAAAAGAAATCAACCGATCCGTCCGGCAACACCGTACTCGGCGGCGCGGCGAACGTGCTGCGCGAGCGGCTCGCGGAACGGCTGGGGGACCGGTACTTCAAGGACCTCCGCCGCGGATCCACGGCGCGCGAAGTGGTGTTCACCAGGAAAGTCGGACACACGCAGCGCGGCGGCCGGCCGCTGTTGTTCGATCGCTTCCATGCCGCACAGCTCGGCGGCAAGTCGGTCGATCTCCTCGCCGCGGGACTCAACAACCATATCGCGACGCTGCAGTGGACCCGTGAGCAGGGGCTGCACGTGGATCACTTCGCCGCCAACGGCTTCCGCGATCGATGGGGCAACGTGCACGCCCGCCGGCTGCATCCGTCGTTCTACGATCCCCAGCAGATGAAGCCGTCGCCGACCGGCATCGAGTACCTGACCCAGATATTCACGCGCGCGATCGGCCGCGACGACGTGGACTCGATCCGGGAGACACTCTTTGCGCCGGGCAATCTCCTGAGCCGGTATCACTCGATCAACGTCGATATCCACAAGCGGATCCGGTATCTGGACTGAGGCCGGGATCCGGGGTTCGGGATCCGGGGTTCGGGATCCGGGACCCGGGGTCCGCGGGCCGCAGACCGCTACAGCGGCGTGAACGGCTCCCCTGCCGCGATGAACTCAATCGGCACGTCGGTGACGAAGGTGCGCAGCCAGTCGGCGACCTCCTGCATGCCGTGGTCCTCGGACATCAGGTGGCCGAGGATGATCATCCCCTTCGGCTGATCCGCGGCGCCGTCCATCACGTACTCCGCGTTGCCGCCCGACTCCGCCACTTCGCCGCCGATCGACACGTCCACGTTGGGACCCAGCGCTGGAATGCCGTAGCCCGGCCCGAGCAGGACCCGCCGCACGGTCATCTCGGGATCGCCGATGATGCGAATGCCGCGATCGTTCAACCGCCGCGCCACATCGGTGGCGAGCGCGCGCAGCGTCGTCGGCGGCAGGACGTAGATGCGCGGCTCGGTCGGCG
>JBDTSX010000616.1:0-3008 GCA_039930925.1 Acidobacteriota bacterium
GGCGGCGGCGACATCGATCGAGGATGCGGCGCGCCGGGCCACGATGGAACTGATCGAACGCGACGCCCTGATGCACGCCTGGCTGACGGGGACGCCGGGCCGGCGCGTCACGATCGACGACCGGCTCGATCCGCAGCTGCGGGCGATCGTCGACGGCGTCGCGGCGCAGGGGGCCGCGGTCGAGATCTTCGTCCTCGACACGAGCGCCTGCGGCACGACAGCGGTCTGTATCTCGCTCGGTGACGGACGACGATGGCCGGGCGTGACGCTGGCGCTTGGCGCGGATATGAACCCGCTGATAGCGATCAGGCAGGCGATCCTCGAGCTCGGCCAGACGGGTCCGCACTTGCGGAGCCTGCTGCGCAATGCCACCTGGCCGGTGCCGGCCGAGGCGGCCGATGTCCGTGACATGCTCGACCACGCCGCGTACTACTTTCCGCCGGAGCGTCGGGACGCATTCGATGGGTTGCGCTATGGCGGCACGCCGATCACGCTCGAGGATCTCGAGGCAGCGAGTGAGTCCGGTGCTTCCGTCTGGCAGGACGTCCTCGACCACGCCGACCTCCGCGTTGCCATCGTCGACGTCACCTCGCCGGACGTCCGCTTGAGTCCGTTCCGCGTCGCCCGCGCCGTCAGCCCGGACCTGCAGGGCCTGTCGTACGGGTTCGGACTCGACCGGCAGCCGGTGTTACGGATTGCTCGCGGAGTCAGCGGCCGCGCCGCGCCCGTGCATCCACTCTGGTAGCGGTCGAATCCCACCTTCGGCCCCCCGACGCTCCGGACCGTCCACGTGCCTCGCGTCACGGCGGGAACCGATCGACCTCGAAACGTGCGGACGTACTGTCAGCGACGTCGTGGCTCTTCAAGGTGCCAGCGATGTCCTGGCACGCGACATTGGGCCTTCAGCCCAGAGTCGCGCTGGAGTCGATCGACAGGGGCACCAATACCATCGTCCAATGGACCTCCCCGCGCCCGTCCTGTCCAATCATGCCGAGAGACGCGGCGCCACAATTGATACAGGAGTGCTGACATGAAGCGCGCGACGATGATGACGATCGGGATGACGACAATCTGGCTTAGCGCCCTGGGCGGGTACGCCATGTCCGCTCCGGACAAGTACGCCATGACAGTGCCGGGCGGGCTCGCGTTCTCCGAGTTCAGGGGATACGAGTCCTGGCAGACGATTTCTTTCAGCAGCAACGCACGGCTGGCCGCCGTCATCGTCGGCAATCCCGTGATGATCGCGGCCTACGAGGCTGGCTTTCCCGCGAACGGCAAGCCGGTTCCGGACGGCGCCAAGATGGCCAAGATCCACTGGACCCCGAAGCAGAACGAGTTCTTCCCGGGTACGACGGGACCGGGCCAACTGGTGAACGTGGACGTGATGGTGAAGGATAGCAAGCGGTTCGCGGATAGCGGCGGGTGGGGCTACGCCGTGTTCGACTACAACGCCGCGTCCGATACGTTCACGCCGGGCACCACCGCAGGCACGCCACCGCAGGGAAACGACGCCAAATGTGGACTGGCCTGCCACACGATCGCAAAGAACAAGGACTACGTGTTTACGGAGTACGGCCGGCGCTAAGTGGGGCCATCGTGATCTCGAGCCCCGCGAACATCAGGGTTCATACCGACGGGACGGTGGAGGTGGTCGACTTCGGCCTCGCAGTCCCGTCTCGCGGAGACCGCACCCATGGTGCCGGACTTCAAGCCAGCCAAGCCGGCCTGAAGTCCGCACTGCACAACCACTGCGACAGCGGCCGAGGGCCGCGACGGAGCGAACCGGAACCCCGTATTGCCGCGCTACTACTGCGTCGAACGCACTTTCGAGCTGACCGGTCCGAACGCCGGAGGCGGGACGCGCCGTTTGGAAGCCGCTTCGTAGGCTGAAGCGGCCTTGAGGATCACGTCTTCACGCCCAGGGTCGGCTCTGAACACGAGCGAGAATGGCAGACCGGGTGCCGGCACGGTGATCGGCGTGTCGTTGTTCACGCCGACGTATTTCTTGCGGTCCGCGCTCAGCGCGAATGACGGGTCGTAGACGGTCTGCACGTAACCGGCGGGGATCAGCACCTCGGTCTCTCCGGCGTTCGGCCCATAGGCCATCTCGCCGCGGACCGTTCCGTCCGGCGACGGCTGAGGCGCGAGGCCGATCTTCCCCGGCGGCAGGGAGGTGTGGAGGCGTACCAGGAGGTCGAGATGATTCTCCTGCATCACCATCATGTCCACGCGCCGCAGGAGCTCCCGGAGCATGATGCGCTCGTCGATACCCTGGCGGCCGTTGAGTGGATTGCGCATGTTGTCGATCTCTTCCCAGTTCTTGAACGCGGCCCGCTGATCGTCGCCCCAGAACTGCGAGCGCGCATTCAACGTCGGGAAGTCGACCAGCGCCTCTTGATACCCCCGCACCTTCCAGTCGGCGGCTCGCCGCGACGCATATTGGACGAAGTGGAACCGGAAGGCCATCGACTCGGCCTGCGGCTGAATGGTCCGGATGTTGAGGTTCTTGGGCGGCGGGATCCGCCCCTCCGCCATCGCCACCATGTAGTCGATCGGCGCCAGCTTCCCCGAGCCGAGCACGACACCGGGGGCGAACTCGGTCGGTTTGATGGCGGCGGCGAACTCCGGGAAGAGCGGCGCTCCCGCGGGCGTGAGGCGATACAGGATGTCGGGGAAGAACACCGGCACCAGCTTGGCGAGCGCGGTCGTGAACGTCGTCGTCATGTTCTCCATGTCGGGATCGTCCTGCCAGAGCGGATCGGTGGACTCGACCAGCGTGGCGCCAAGCTGCTGCCCGAGCACGGTCTTCATTTCCTTCGACACCGCGGCGACGATCGGCTCGTCCGCCTTGACGCCAGGAAAGATCAGCATCGACTCGCGGATCACCCCGATGCGCATCCCTTTGAGTGAGCCGGTGGTTCCGGGTGTTGCCGCCGTATCGAGATATGGGTGGCTGAGAACGCTGGCGCGGGGGACCGTCGTGAAGGGGTCGCGCGGGTCGTAGTAGC
>JBDTSX010000617.1:0-2999 GCA_039930925.1 Acidobacteriota bacterium
CAACACCTCGTACTACCGCCTGCTCCCGAACCAGCCGCGCTTTTATCAGGACTTCACCGGCTGCGGCAACACGCTGAACATGCGAAGCCCGCGCGTGCTGCAACTGATCATGGACAGCCTGCGCTACTGGGTGCAGGAAATGCACGTCGATGGTTTTCGCTTCGACCTCGCCAGCGCACTGGCGCGTGAGTTGCATGCCGTCGACAAGTTGGGCGCATTCTTTGACATCATTCATCAGGACCCGGTGCTGTCCCAGGTGAAGCTGATCGCCGAACCCTGGGATCTCGGCGAGGGCGGCTATCAGGTCGGGAACTTTCCGTCCAAGTGGACCGAGTGGAACGGGAAGTACCGCGACGTGGTCCGCCGCTTCTGGCGCGGCGACGGCGGCGTCGTGTCCGAGCTGGCGACGCGGCTGTCCGGCAGCAGCGATCTGTATGCGCAGAGCGGCCGGCGTCCGTACGCCAGCATCAATTTCGTGACCGCGCACGACGGCTTCACGCTGGCCGATCTCGTCAGCTACAACGAAAAGCACAACGACGCGAACGGCGAGCACAACGCCGACGGCGAAAACCACAATCTCAGCTGGAACTGCGGTGTCGAGGGACCGACGACGGATCGGCGGGTGCTGGAGCTGCGCGATCGGCAGCGGCGCAACGTCATGGCCACGCTGCTGCTGTCGGTCGGCGTGCCGATGATCAGCGGCGGCGACGAGGTCGGACGCACGCAGGGCGGCAACAACAACGCCTACTGCCAGAACAACGAGATCAGCTGGACCTCATGGGACAGCACGCCCGAGCGCCGCGACTTCCTCGAGTTCACGCGGCGGCTGATCCGGATCTGGAGAGATCACACGGTGCTGCGCCGGCGCAAGTTTTTTCAGGGGCGGCGGATTCGCGGCGCCGACGTGCTCGACATCGCCTGGCTCGATCCGTCGGGACGCGAGATGACGGATGAAACCTGGAGCTCGCACGACGTACGATGCCTGGGCGTACGGCTGAACGGCGATGCGATTGATGAAGTGGACGAACGGGGCGGCCGCATCATCGGCGACACGCTGCTGCTGTTGCTCAATGCGGGCGAGCAGCCGATTGCGTTCACCCTGCCCGGCACCGAACCGGACGAGCGGTGGGAAACGCTGATCGACACGGCGGATCCATTTGCTCCGCCGCGGCGCCTGCGCGCCGGCGGGCGCTACGAACTGGTACCGCGCTCGATGGCCGTCCTGAAGCTCAACTACCGCAAGGAGCAGCTACGCCGCTTCGAAGACTGGGGCCCGATGGGGGTGTATTGACAACACCGGGGTCCGGGATCCGGGGTCCGGGATCCGGGGTCCGGGGGCCGGGGGCCGAACCGGAGGGATCGCGAATCGCGGATCCCGGACTTGGGACTTCGGATCCCGGACCCCGGATCCCGGATCCCGATCGATGCAGTGAGAACAGATGACGAAGCGCACGAGAAGCAAGACCACGAGAGCGGCAACGACACTCGCCAAGGACAGCCACGAGCGCCAGCTGGATCAGCAGCGGCTGCGGCGGGTGGTCGTCGAGAACGTCCATCCGCAGGTGGACGGCGGACGGTTCCCGATCAAGCGGGTGGCGGGAGAGACCCTGACCGTCAGCGCGGACATTCACGCGGACGGCCACGATCTCCTCGCCGCGGTCGTGCTCTACCGGCGCACCGGCGCGACTGAGTGGCGCGAGGTGCCGATGACGCCGATCGGCAACGACCGCTGGCAGGGCACCTTCCCGGTCGAGGCGATCGGGCGCTACGACTACACCGTCGAAGGCTGGATCGATCGGTTTGCGAGCTGGCGCTACGAGCTGTCGAAGAAGGCCGGCGCGGGACAGGACGTCGCGAGCGAGCTGCTCGAAGGCTCGGCGCTAATCCGCGAGCTGCAGGAGCTTCATGCCACGGCCGCGGGGATCGTCCAGGAGAGCGGGGCACTGCTCGGCGACACCGCCGCCGCGGCCGACGTGCGGACCGAGGCCGCGCTGTCGGACGCGCTGCAGCGCGAGATGCCGGGCTACCCCGACCGCCGGCACGCCACGCGCTTCGAGCCCGTCCTCCAGGTCGTGGTTGAGCGCGAACGGGCCAGGTTCGGCGCCTGGTACGAGATGTTCCCGCGCTCCGCCGGAACCGATCCCTCCCGCAGCGCGACGTTCAACGAGGCGGCCCTGCGGCTCCCCTACGTCCGGTCGATGGGCTTCGACGTGCTCTACCTGCCGCCGATCCATCCGATCGGCCGCAGCTTCCGGAAGGGCCCGAACAACACGCTGACGCCCGGCCCGGGCGATCCCGGCAGTCCGTGGGCGATCGGTTCCGAGGAAGGGGGCCACACGGCGGTCGAGCCGGGGCTCGGCACGATCGAGGATTTCGATCGCTTCGTCGCCGCCGCGCAGGACCACGGGCTCGAGATCGCGCTGGACATTGCCTTCCAGGCCTCTCCCGATCATCCCTACGTGCGCGAGCACCCGGAGTGGTTTCGCCACCGGCCGGACGGCACGATCAAGTACGCCGAGAACCCGCCGAAGAAATACCAGGACATCTATCCGATCAACTTCGACTCCCTCGCGTGGCAGGAGCTGTGGCGCGAGTTGAAGCAGATCTTCGAGTTCTGGATCGGCCACGGCGTGAAGATCTTCCGGGTGGACAATCCGCACACCAAGCCGTACCGGTTCTGGGAATGGGCGATCGGCGAGATCACGCAGCAGCATCCGGACACGATCTTCCTGTCCGAGGCGTTCACGCGGCCGAAGGTGATGCGGTATCTCGCCAAGTCCGGCTTCTCGCAGTCCTACAGCTACTTCACCTGGCGGACGACGAAAGCGGAGCTGACCGAGTACTTCACCGAGCTGACGCAGACCGACGTCCGCGAGTACATGCGGCCGAACCTGTTCGCGAACACGCCCGACATCCTGCACGCCTACCTGCAGGACGGCGGCCGCGCCGCGTTCCAGGCGCGGCTGGTGCTGGCGGCGACGCTCGGCGCGTCGTACGGC
>JBDTSX010000618.1:0-2969 GCA_039930925.1 Acidobacteriota bacterium
CGTCCCCGGCGAGCACGAAACAGAACGACGCGCCGGTGCGAACGCCGGTCCCGAGCTTCTCCGGGCATGCAGTGGCGGCCGGAGCCGTCTTCAGTTCCGGCAGCGGCGCAGGCTTCCGCACGGGCGCGCGGCGCCGCGGCGCCTGAGCCTGCGCGTCTCCCGCCGCAAACAACGATAAACCCACCACTAACCAGACGGCGATCCGCATGGGTAAAGTATAGAGGTTTCAAAACCATCCGTGGCGTCCGGCTTCAGCCGGACGGTGCGGTTTTGAAAGACTCGGGATCCGGGATCCGGGGCCCGGGACTCGGGGCCCGGGACTCGGGGCTCGGGGCTCGGCGATTCGTGATTCAGCGATCCGTGATTCGGCGATTCGGTGATGAGTGATCCGAGATTAGTGAGTAGTGACTAGTGATTGACCTATTTCCCAGCCGCATTGTCTGCCTCACCGAAGAGACCACCGAGACCCTGTACCTCCTCGGTGAAGGCGAACGGGTTGTCGGCATCTCCGGCTACACCGTGCGTCCGCCGGAAGCGCGGCAGAAGCCGAAGGTGTCGGCGTTCATCAACGCGCGCTTCGACAAGATCGAGGCGTTGAAGCCGGACCTGATCCTGGCGTTTTCCGATCTGCAGGCGGACATCGCCGCGGAGCTGATCCGGCGCGGGCACACCGTCGTGACGTTCAATCAGCGCAGCGTGGCGGACATCCTGCGGATGATTCGGATGGTGGGTGCGCTGGTCGGGTGTCAGGTTCGGGCCGAGGCCCTGGCGGACTCGTTGGCGGCGGGACTCGAGACCGTCCGTGCGCGCGGGGCGTCCCTCCCCCGCCGGCCGCGCGTGTTCTTCGAAGAGTGGGACCAGCCGCTCATCTCCGGAATCCAGTGGGTGGAAGAGCTCGTGGAGATCGCCGGCGGCGAGCCGATCTTTCCGCAGCTGCGGCACGCCTCGCTCGGCAAGGACCGGATCGTCTCCGCGGACGACGTGCTCGCGAAAGATCCGGACGTGATCATCGCGTCGTGGTGCGGTAAGGCGATGAAGAAGCGGTCGATCGTCGAACGCCCGGGGTGGGATCGAATCAGCGCGGTGCGCGGCGACCACATCTACGAAATCAAATCGACCTACATCCTGCAGCCTGGACCGGCGTCGCTCACCGAGGGGGTGGCCCGCCTCCACGAGTGCATCGCACGCGCAGCCACCAGATCCCGAACGCCAGCGTCCCCGGCGCCACCGGCAGCCCCACCTTCAGGTGATCGGAGAACGTGACCCGCACGCCGCGGCGGTCGGCGGCATCCTGATGATCGTCTGCGGCGTCATCTCGATCGACGAGATCAACTTCGCTTGATCAGGTTGAGGAACTCGCCGCGGGTCCTGGCATCATCGCGGAACGCGCCGAGCATGGCGCTGCTGACGGCGACCGAGTTCTGCTTCTCGACCCCTCGCATCGCCATGCACAGGTGGGTCGCTTCGGTGACGACCGCGACGCCGAGCGGCTGCACTTTCTCGTTGAGGGTGCTGGCGATCTGATTGGTCAGCCGCTCCTGGACCTGCAGACGCCGGGAGAGGACGTCCACCAGTCTCGGAATCTTGCTGAGGCCGACGACCTTGCCGTTCGGGATGTAGGCGACATGACACTTGCCGAAGAACGGCAGCAGATGGTGCTCGCAGAGGCTGTAGAAGTCGATCTCCTTGACGATCACCATCTCGCTATAATCGACGGTGAACAGGGCGTTGTTGAGCACCGCATCAACGTCGGCGGCATAGCCGCTGGTCAGGAAGCGGAGCGACTTCTCGACGCGCTTTGGCGTGTCGCGCAGCCCTTCGCGGTCCGGATCTTCGCCGATGCCCTCCAGGAGCCGCCGGATGATGTCCTGCATTCTCGCATTGTACCTTGCGCTGTTCTCCGCGTCGGTTGATGCGCGCGGCGGCCGCCTCGACTCGCCGTTCGACCCCCATCGAGCGCCTTCGGAATGGCTCGAATCGCTGGATGCGCGAAGTCACGCGGACGGGGTGTCCGCCGGCCAGCCGCAAGAGGATCCGGACGCCCTCTACGCGAAGCGCAGCGACCTGGCCAGCGCGCGCCAGGCGACGAATATCTGGGCGGCCCGGCTGCTCAAGAACCCACGCGACTTCGACGCCGCCTGGAAGCTCGCGCGTGCGCGCTACTGGCTCGGCGGTCACGCCACGGAGGGCGAGCGGAAGGAACTGCTCGAAGGGGGCATCGCCGCGGGACGCACCGCCGTGGTGGTCGAGCCGAACCGGCCCGAGGGACACTTCTGGATCGCCGCCAACATGGGCGCGCTGGCCGAGTCGTTCGGGCTTCGACAGGGGCTGAAGTATCGCGGCGATATCCGGGACGAACTCTTGGCGGTGCTGCGGATCGACCCGGCATTCCAGCAGGGCTCAGCCGACCGCGCGCTCGGCCGGTGGTACTACAAGGTCCCCGGGCTTTTCGGCGGCAGCGCCAAAAAGTCCGAAGAGCACCTGCGCAAATCGCTCACCTACAATCCGAACAGCACCTCGTCGCACTACTTTCTGGCCGAGACGCTGCTCGATGCAGGTCGAAAAGAAGACGCCCGGGCCGAGATGCAGAAGGTCATCGACGCGCCATTCGATGCCGAGTGGGGCGCCGAGGATCGCGAGTGGAAGGACAAGGCCCGGCAGCGCCTGGCCGAGATTCACTGATCACGCGAAGCGGAGCGGACGCCGGCGCCCCGACTTCCGACTTCCGACTCCCGACTCCCGGATCCCGACTCCCGGATCCCGAGTCCCGGATCCCGAGTCCCGGATCCCGGGTCCCGGATCCCGGATCCCGGATCCCGGACCCCGACCAGCGTCAGTACCTGTAGAACCCCTGTCCGGACTTCTTGCCCAACCGGCCCGCGATCACCATGCGCTTCAGGAGCGGCGGCGGCGCGTAGGCTGGTTCCTTGTACTCGTCGAACATGATGTTGGCGATGTAATACGTCGTG
>JBDTSX010000619.1:0-2932 GCA_039930925.1 Acidobacteriota bacterium
GCCGGACTGATCAAGGCGGCGCTCTCGCTCCATCACGAGGAGATTCCGGCGCACCTGCACTTGCGGTCGCTCAATCCGCTGATCTCGCTGTCGGAGATTCCCGCGGAGATTCCGACCACCAACGTGCCGTGGAGCGCTGGCCCGCGCCGGCGGTTCGCGGGCATCAGTTCGTTCGGGTTCAGCGGCACCAATGCGCATGCGGTGCTGGAGGAGGCCCCCCCGAGCGAGCCGCGGGCCGGTACGGCGCAGCGACCGCGGCACGTGCTCGCGCTGTCGGCGAAGACCCCGGAGGCGCTGCGTGCACTGGCCGGCCGCTACGAGCAGCACCTCGGTCACGCCGATCCGGATGCGCTGGCGGATTTGTGCTTCACGGCCAACGTCGGCCGCTCGCACTTCGAGCACCGGATCGCGGTGACTGGTGCGTCGGTGCCGGAGCTTCGCGAGGCGGTTCTCCGGCGCGCCGCGTCGATCGGCGAGGCCGCAACGGACCGGCCGCGCATCGCTTTTCTGTTCACCGGACAGGGGTCCCAGTACATCGGGATGGCGCAGGAGCTCAACGCGACGCAGCCGATCTTCGCGGCGGCCCTGACCCGATGCGACGAGTTGTACCGCGCGGAGACCGGGGCGTCGCTGCTGAGACAGCTCTACCCGTCGCCGGATCAGGCGAGCCTGATCGACGAGACCGGCGTGACGCAGCCGGCACTCTTTGCCGTGGAGTACGCCCTGTCGGAGTTGTGGGGGTCGTGGGGAATCGTGCCGGATGCGGTGATCGGGCACAGCGTCGGCGAACTGGTCGCGGCGTGCGTCGCCGGGATGATGAGCCTGGAGGACGCGTTCGGCTTGACGGTGGCCAGGGCGCGGCTGATGCAGTCGCTTCCCGCGGGCGGCGCGATGGCGGCAATCGCGACCAGTGAAGAAAAAACACGGCTTGCACTGGCGGCGCTCGGCGGCGAGCTGTCGATTGCCGCGGTGAATGGCCCCGATGCGGTCGTGATTTCCGGCGAGGCGCACGCCGTGGACGCGGCGTGCCGGCACCTGGAGGGGCTGGGCATTGCGTCACGGCCTCTTACCGTCTCGCACGCCTTCCACTCGCCACTGATGGATCCGATCCTCGACGCGCTCGAGGCCGCGGCGGCGCGGGTCAACATTTCGGAACCGCGGATCGCGATCGCGTCCAACGTGACCGGCAGGATCCTGGCGCCTTCGGAGCGGTGCACACCGCAGTACTGGCGCGACCACGCGCGCGGCACGGTACGGTTCGCGGACGGCATGCGGTCGCTGGCTGCCTTTGGGTGCAGCGTGTTCATCGAGCTTGGGCCAACGGCGACGCTCGCGTCGCTCGGGCGTCGCACGATCGACGCGCCGGCGCTGTGGATCGCCTCGCTCAAAAAAGGCCGCGGCGACTGGGAGCAGATCGCGTCGGCCGTGGCCCAGGTCTACGAGTCTGGCGCCGACGTCGATTGGACGGGGTTCGATCGGCCTTACTCGCGGCGCCGGGTGACCCTGCCCACCTACGCGTTCCAGCGAGAGCGCTATTGGATTGAAGACCGTGGGGCGCTCGACATCGCAGGAGCGGCCGGGGACAGCACCGTCAGCGCCGGAGTCAGGTCGCCGATCGCCGAAATCCGTCGGCGATGCGCGGAGGAGCTGCCACGTGAGGCGATCAGCGCGGGTGACGACGAGAAGGCACGCGGCCCGGGCTCATCGCTTGGAACGCTGGAGCGCGGTTGGCGCGGATCAGCGGAGGCCCTCGGCGAAATCAGTGTGGCCGCCGGCGGCGCACCGTACCGCGTCCACGCCTCCTTGTTCGAGTGCTGCGCCATGCTCGCTCGCGCTGGTCTTCCCACCGGGTCCGTGCAGGACGCCCTAAGCGGCGCGCATCGGGTTGCGTTCACGGGCACGCCGGGCGCTCGCGTGTGGGGACACGTGCGCTACCGTTCACCGGACGCCTCCGGAACCGTGCAAGCAGACGTCGCGCTGATTGGCGACGACGGCGCCGTGCTGGGCACGATGGAAGGGCTCCAGTTCACAGGCTTGCCGGCTGGCGGCGCCGGCGTCCTCGATGAAGTGTGGACCGACGATGACGCCTACGAGGTGGCGTGGCGCCAGAGTCCGTCGCGACAGGACTCGAGCGGCTCCGAGTGGCGCGGTAACGCCTCCCCAGTGGGCGTCTCCTCCAGCGCCCCAGTGCCGCTGCCACCGCTCCTGGTTCAGCAGAAGGGGCTCAGCGCCCCGGTCGAGCGGTCGAACGCGGTGCCCGCACCCCTCGGTCTCTGGCTGGTTCTCGTTGATCGGGGAGGGCTCGGGAGCGCTATTGCCGAGCGGCTGGCGGTGCATGGGGCAGAGTGCCTCGTCGCGCGTGCCGGCGACGAAACGTCCCGCGGCGGTGACGGCCGCTGGACCGTAGACCCGGCAGCGCCGGACGCCTTCGATCGCATCATCGCGGCGGCCGCGGGCCCGCTCCGCGGCGTGGTCCACTGCTTCAGTCTCGATGCCACGCCGCTCGAGGATGCCACGGCGGCATCGCTCGACCGGGCTGGCGTCCTCGGCTGCGGCACGCTGCTGCACGTGACGCAGGCGGTGCTTCGCGCGCGTATCGAACCGCGCGTGTGGGTCGTCACCCGCGATGCAGTGGCCGCTCTGCCGGCTGATACGCTTGGCGGCTTGACCCAGACACCGGCCTGGGGATTCGGCCGGGTGCTGGCCCTCGAGCATCCGGAGCTCTGGGGCGGCCTCATCGATGTGGCGACAGACCAGCACACCAGGGCGGCGGCGAGGGTGGTGGACGAGATTCTGGCGCCGGAGGCGGAGGACCAGATCGCGCTGCGGCCGGAGGGGCGGCTGGTCCCGAGGCTGGTGCCCGCGCGGCCGGTTCCGAAAGGCCAAACCTCGCTGCGCCGCGACGGCTCCTACCTCGTCACCGGCGGGACCG
>JBDTSX010000620.1:0-2926 GCA_039930925.1 Acidobacteriota bacterium
CGCTGCTCGGCGCGGTCGAGCTCGGCACGGACGGCTGGATTCAGAACATCACCGGCAACATCCTGACCCCGGCGCAGGGGAAGATCCTCTTCGTCTTCACCTCGCTGCTGATGTTCTCGCTGCGCTTCTGCGCCGAATTCATCGAGAAACACCTCAAGCTCTCGCCGATCGGCCTGCTCTTCATCTGCTCGCTGCTGGCGGTCGTCGGCCTGCGCATGGTCAGCGGCATCGAAACCTTCGCCGGCGCGATGATCGCGCTCGCGGTGTACGCCCTCGGCAAGACCTTCTTCTGGCCGACGATGCTGGCGGTGGTCGGCGACCGGTTCCCGCGGACGGGCGCGGTCGCGATGTCGATCATGGGCGGCATCGGGATGATGTCGGCCGGTCTTCTCGGCGGCCCTGGCCTCGGCTACGCGAAGGATCGCTTCACCGCGGAGCATCTCGTGACGACCGCTCCGGCGATCTACGAGCAATACAAGGCGCCCGTGCCGAGCAAGTTCCTGTTCCTCGACGAAGTGAGCGGGCTCGACGGCACCAAGCTGTCGGCCGCGCAGACCGCCGCGTCGAAGACGCCCGAGCAGCAGCTGGTGGCTGACGCGAGCATCATCGGCGATCGCAAGACGCTGACCGCCGATTCGTATATCCCGCTGGCGATGGCCGCCATCTACCTGCTGCTGTTCCTCTATTTCAAGGCGATCGGCGGCTACCGGGTTTTGCGCATCGACACGGCGGCCGCGTCCGGCAGGCCCTGACCCCACGGTCTGCCAGTCGGCATCGCGGAGCGGCGGCCGTCGTCGGCTTCGCCGCAGCGAGAGGATGGGTATCGCGGAGGGAGTAGGGCGTGACGCCGGTCACCGCCCTTTCCCGTCGAGGGGCAACGCCAGGCGTCACTAGAGACCGTCGGTAGCTCCGCAGCACGGCACGAGGGGCACCTACAGCTTCTTCATGTAGATGTTCTTGAATTCGATCTTCATCGGCGGTCCGACGTGCATCTGGAAGCCGAGCAGCCCCTTGAGCGCACGCCCTTTCACGTCGTCGTCCACCACGATCGCCGTGACGTGGCCGTTGACCATGTTGATGATCGTATTGCCGCGCGCGATCAGGTGGACGTGGTTCCACTCGTTCTGCTTGATGACGGTCTTCAGCTCCTCCGGCGTCATCTCCAGCTTGCCGGTCAGGACCGGCGCGCCCCCCTCCGGGCGCATGTAGACGACCTGTCCGCGGCGGGCGAGGAAGGCGCGGCCGCGCTCCTCGTAGATCATCCCGGTGTACTGGTTGTCGAAATCGATGTCCGCCTGATAGCCCTTGAGCACCCACTTGCCGGCAACCGACCCGCGCCCCGACGCCGTGCCAGGCGGCAGGTGGACGCTGCGGAACTGGATGCCGCTGTTGGTCGAGCTCATCCGAAAGTCAACGGTCAGCTCGAAGTCGGCCGGCTCCCCGCCGCGCCAGATCAGGAAAGTGTTCTCCTTGACGGCGTTCTCGGCGCTGCTCTGCCCGACCAGCGCGCCACCCTCGGCTTTCCAGAACGCCGGATCGCCGTCCCAGCCCGTCATCGTCTTGCCGTCGAAGATGGCGTCGAAGCCGGCGTGATCGTCGAGGTTGATGGTCGCGGCCGCGGCGGCCGGCTGCTGCGCGGCGGCGCCGGCCGCGGCGGAGACTCCCGCCAGAATGATCGAGGCGGCGACGAGCGCGCCGCCGGCTTTCATGACGTCGTTGAACATGCGTCTCTCCATGATGCGATCGTCCCCTGCGGTTACGCGGCGCCGGCGCGTGCCGACGGCACGCTCTCCCACTGCCCGGACTTCGCCGACTTGAGCACGGCGTCGGTGACGTGGTCCGTCGCCAGCGCGTCGCGGAACGTCGGCGCGACGCTGTGGCCGGTCGCCGCGGCGGCGACAAAGTCGGCAAACTGGTGGATGAAGGTGTGCTCGTAGCCGATCTGCAGACCCGGCACCCACCAGTGCTTGATATACGGCTGATCGCTATCCGAGACATGGACGCTGCGCCAGCCGCGCACTCGCCCTTCGTCGCGGTGATCGAAGTATTGCAGGCGATGGAGGTCGTGCAGGTCCCATGACGCGGAGGCATGCTCGCCGTTGATCTCGAGCGTATAGAGCGCCTTGTGACCGCGCGCGTAGCGGGTCGCCTCGAACGTCGCCGTGGACCCGTTCTCGAACCGGCAGAGGAACGCGCTCGCATCGTCGATGCCGACCGGTTCGACCTTGCCGGTCAGCGAATGCTTGCGTTCCTTGATGAAGGTCTCGGTCATCGCGGTCACCTGCGTGATCGGGCCGTTCAGCCATAACGCGGTGTCGATGTTGTGGGCCAGCAGATCGCCGGTGACACCGCTGCCGGCGACCGACACGTCGAGGCGCCACAGACCCTCGCCGCCCTGCGGCAGGTCCTGTGAAATGGTCCAGTCCTGGAGGAACTTCGCGCGGTAGTGAAAGATGCGCCCGAACCTGCCTTCGTCGAGCAACTGCTTGATGAGCGTGACCGCGGGAACCCGGCGGTAGTTGTACCAGACGGTATTGGGCACGCCGGCGGACTCGACCGCCTCCACCATCGACAGGGCTTCGGCGGCGGTGCGGCCGAGCGGCTTCTCGCACATCACCATCTTGCCGGCCTTCGCCGCGGCGATCGCGATCTCGTGGTGCGTGTCGTTCGGCGCGGCGATGTCGATGACGTCGATGTCCTTCCGCGCGACCAGCGCGCGCCAGTCGGTGTCGTAGGACTCATATCCCCAGTTCTCGGCGAACGCCTTGACGCGCGCCTCGTTGCGCGCGGCCACCGCCTTCAACACCGGCCGGACCGGCAGGTCGAAGAAATGCGGCGCCTGGTGAAACGCGTTGGAGTGGGTCCGCCCCATGAACCCGTACCCGATCAGTCCGATGTTGAGCGCGTTTTTCATCTCGGTCCCATG
>JBDTSX010000621.1:0-2925 GCA_039930925.1 Acidobacteriota bacterium
CAGCCGGACGATGGCGGTAAAACGACTTCTGGGGCCCAGCTAACGGCCCCGGCCACCCGGAGCGGCCGGCGCAGTCCCGCGGCCACCCTGTCCGCGTCCACGCGGCGGATTGGCGACCCGCGCCGCTGCGTCACGGGCCGCTTTCGTCTCGACGCCGGGCTTCTGCAGCAAGCCTAAATCCCGGACCCAGTCGATGAACCGGAATTGCCACGTGCCGAGCGGCATCCCGGTCCGGTCGGTCAGGCCGCCCGTCATGTTGCCGCCTTCGGGCAGCGGGTCGCCAGGATGGCGGCCGTTGCCGTAGATGTGCATCTCGAGGTTGGGAATGCGCGCACGCAGAAACGCCGCGAAGTATTCATCCGCCCACACCGCGTGGCTCGCATCCCCGACGCCTCCCCCGGCAATGAACGAGGGCGGCGCATCGTCGGGAATCGCCACCTCGGCGCCACCCCGGAAGGGGGTCGGGCCGGGATAAATCAGGCCGACGAAGTCCGGGCGCGAACTGATCCTGGCGAGCGGATCTCCGGGTACGTCGTGGGCCTTGTCGAACTCGGCGTACCGGACGGCGGCCGGCGCGGTCAGCTCCGCGCCCGCGGAAAATCCGATCGCGCCGATCTTCTTCGGATCGATTCCCCAGTCCTCGGCGTACGCGCGCACCACCTTGATCGCCTGCAGCATGTCGTTGACGGCGTCGGTCTGCGGGTCGTAGCCGTCCCGGCGCAGGCGATTGCGCAGGATGACGGTATTGATCCCGTAGTTGTAGAAGAACGGCACGAAGTCGGACCCCTCGGATCCCACGTTGAGGGTGTTATGCCCCCCGCCGGCGACGACAATCACGACCGCTCCGGTGTTCATGCTTCCCGGGACTCGATGCAGCTCCACCGAGGGGTTGTGGATGTTGACGATGCTCGCGATCCGGCCCGGAACGCCGCCGGTCATGTTGTAGACCTCCGCCTCGGTGAGGCGGTCAGCCTTCAGCAGCGCCGACGTCGCCGGGTAAATCGGCACGACGATGCCCCCTGGCAGGATCGGCTGCGGCGCGTACGGCTTCTCGGTGACCGGCCCTGGCCTGGGGACTCCCAGCGGCGCGGGGGTCGCACCGAGGACGGACGTCGGCGGCCGCGGTGCGGCCGGTGCAGCCGCGGGCGCGGTCCCCTGCGGCGCCTGCGCGGAGCCGAACGGCACGAGCGACACCAGGAGCACGACGAAGACAGCCACGGTCGTCGAACGGCGGTTCGCGGCGGCGAAACTGGTCACAACATCCTCGAGAGTGGCGCCGTTGCGGAGGCGCCGTCCGGCCGGCCGGCTCGTACCGCCGACAGGCGCGCCGCCAGATCTTCGGTCCGGCGCATGTTACACAATCCATCCGAGCTTGCCAAAAAACGAAAGGGCGCGGCAAGTGCTTCTCTGAACCCGGAGCGCCATTGCCCACCGCCCCTCGGTCCACTGTGCGATTCGGCACACCCCGGCCATCCACACTCCCCATACAGTGAATGGTGAAGACTTGCCGCGGGTGAGTCACGGGCGGAGAGCGATCACCGATGAAGTCCCTGACCATCCGGCAGCGCATCATCGCCAGTTTCGCGGTCGTGCTGACGCTGATGATGATCATGGCAGCGCTCGCCTACGTCCGTCTTGGGGACATCGAGCGGAAGGCTGCCCTGATCCAGATCGACTCGATCCCCGGCCTGACCTTGACCAACCAGATCGTCGTCGAGCGCGTCGCGAACTATTCCCTCACCCAGGAGTTCCTCCTCCAGACCGACATGGCGAAAAAAGAGAAGCTGCAGGCGTCGATCGTGGCGAGCCGGCCCTATCTGGACACGCTGGCCGCGCAGTACGCGCCGACGGCAACCACCGCAGCGGATCGGGAACTGCTCGACGCGTATAAGGGCACCGTGCAGCTTTACCGCGCAGCACAGGACGCAGTCCTTGCCGAAGAGGTGCAGGGGAAGAACAATCGGGAGGCGTCGATCAAGGTGATCAACGCCGAGCTGTATCCTGCATTTGTTCGCGCGCAGGCTGCCGCCGGGGCGTTGGTCGACTACAACCGATCCGAAGTTCTCGAGTCGACAACGCGGATCGGGGCCGCCGCGTCGAGTGCGAAGAGGGGCGTGCTCGCAACCGGCGCGGCCGGTCTGCTGCTCGCCCTGGTCTGCGGGTACTTCCTGCTTCGCGCCATCTCCCAGCCGCTCGGCCGACTCGTCACGGTGCTCGAGGCGATGCGCACCGGCGACCTCTCGGGCCGTCTGAGAGTGGATCGCGGCGACGAGTTCGGCACCCTGGCGACCGGGTTCAACCGCATGACCGACGAGCTGACGTCGCTCGTCAGCCAGGTGCAGCACTCGGGGCTCCAGGTCAACGCCTCGGTTACAGAAATCGCCGCGACGGCGCGGGAGCAGCAGGCGACGGCCACCGAGATCGCGACCACCACCACCGAGATCGGTGCGACCTCCCGGGAGATTTCGGCGACGTCGAAGAAGCTGGTCGGCACTATGAACGACGTCGCGGCCGTCGCGGAACACTCCGCGATTCTGGCCGGGGAGGGCCGCAGCAGCCTGACGCTCATGGAGGAGACCATGGGGCGGGTGATGGAAGCGGCGATGGCGATCAATGCGAAGCTCGCCGTCCTCAGCAGCAAGGCGGGCAACATCAGCCAGGTGGTGACGACCATCACCAAGGTCGCCGATCAGACCAATCTCCTCTCGCTCAACGCCGCGATCGAGGCTGAGAAGGCGGGCGAATACGGCCGCGGATTCGCCGTCGTCGCAACCGAGATCCGCCGCCTCGCGGATCAGACCGCCGTCGCGACCTACGACATCGACCAGATGGTCAAGGAAATCCAGTCCGCGGTCGCGGCGGGCGTGATGGGCATGGACAAGTTCTCGGAGGAAGTCCGCCGCGGCATGGAAGAAATGCAGCACG
>JBDTSX010000622.1:0-2858 GCA_039930925.1 Acidobacteriota bacterium
AGCGCCGGACCGTCGCGTCCAGCTCCTCGGGCGTCAGCGGCCCCTGGCGCACGAATTGATCGAGAATCTCCGCGGGGATCGGCGCCAGCGGCTCAGTGGGACGGACTTTCTGTTTGCGGGGCATGTAGACTCCTCATGTTATGCCCCACACACAAAATTCCTGACAGGCTCGCCTGAACGGAGCTGACTCGAACTGAACCTGCAACCGGACGAAACCGAACGGAACCGAACGCAACGGAACCGAACCGAACCGAACCGAACCGACCTAAAACCCTAAAACCCTAAAACCTAAAACATTTCCCCCTGTATCATTGCCTCCTCACTCTTTTCATGCCGTTCCTTCACGTTATCGTCGTCGGCGCCCTCGCCCTCGGGGCCCCGGTTGTACCGCATCAGTTCACTCCGGCGACAGCTCTCTCTGCCGTGGCGCTCGCCGTTCAGGACGCGGTTCCGCCACGGGTGTCGTGCAGCGAATGGCAGGTGTGCCGGCAGCTCGCGATCGAGGCCGTGGCGCGGCAGGACTTCGAGGCATTTCATGACCTCGCCTGGCGGGCCGTGCAGACGGGTCCGAAGAACGACCCGGCGCTGATGTATCTCCTGGCCCGCGCGCAGAGCCTCAGCGGACGGCCGGGGGATGCGCTGGTGATGCTGCAGCGGCTCGCAGCGCTTGGAGTACCGACGGACGCCGCGGTCAACGAGGATTTCCGTCGCGTGCGCGCGTTGCCAGGATGGACGGAGCTCAGCTCGAGTGCCGGCGGCCCGCCTCCCGCGGCACCGAGTGTCCCCCCGGCTGCCGCCGCCCGCAGCGGCGTCACCCTGCCGGCCCCTTCCGCCAGCCGGCCGCCGGCGGCCGAGGCACCGAGTCTCACGCCCGGAACGACCGCACCGCGCGGCGGGTCCGTCCGCAAGGAACGCACTGAGCCCGTGGCGATCGCGGCGCCGCCAGGTGCCGCCCTCGCCACCGAGACGCTCCGCTTCACCACGCCGCAGTTCACGCCCGCCGGAATCGCCTACGACGCGGTGTCGCGGCGCTTCATCGTGGGCGATCGCCATGCCCGCAAGCTGGCGGTCGTGGACGAGTTCTCGCAGCACGTCGCGAACCTGTCGAGCGCGCAGACGAGCGGGTTCGGCGAAATTACGGCGTTGGAGATCGATCCGCATCTCGGCAACCTGTGGGTCGTCAGCGCCGAGACGCAGCGCACGACGCTGCACAAACTGCAGCTCGTGTCGGGACGGTCGCTGGCGTCGTACGTGCTCGACGAGAAGCTCGCGCCGGCGCGGTTCGTGGATGTGGCGGCGACGGCGCAAGGCGTCGTGCTCGTCCTTGACGGCGACGGGCATCGGCTGTTTCAACTCAAGCCGAAAGGGACCACGCTGGAGCTCGCCGCCGCACTGCCGGATAGCGCCCCCGCCAGCGTCGCGCCGGCCTCGGAGGCCGTTGCCTACGTCGCCTGCGCGGATGGCGTCAGGCGGGTGGACCTGACCGCGCCGGCAAGTGTCGCCGTCAAGGCCGCCAAGGGGATCGACCTGACCGGCATCACGCGGGTCCGATGGCATCAGGGGTCGCTGATCGCCGTGCAGCGGAGCGCCGACGGCAGTTACCATGCCGTCAGGTTCACGCTGGACCGCGCTGGCCGCACCGTCACGGCGGCGGCGCGGCTCGACCCCTTGCAGCCGGCGACGGACCCGACCGCGGCGGCGATTTCGGGCGACGCATTGTTCTACCTGTCGAGTGGCGAGGGCACGGAGATGATCGTCCGGCGGATCGCGCTTCGCTAGCGATCGGCGTCCGCTGGCCCAGCCGGTGCCCGCCCTGCGCTCGTTTCCGTAGTGTCCGGCTTCAGCTCCTTTGTGAGGTCCGGCTTCAGCTCCTTTGTGAGGTCCGGCTTCAGCTCGTTTCCGTGGGGTCCGGCTTCAGCCGGACCGGCGGTGCAGGCCAGTGCGTGACCTGCCTCTTGCGACCGCGGTCGGTGCTCTGGGTAGCCGTCGGCAGCCGGTCGTTCCGCCGGGACTACACTATCTCTACCTGATGCCTGATCACGTCACGCTGCTGCGTCCCGACGCGCGGTCCCCTGTCACACGCGCGTCGTCGTCGCTTCCGCAGGATCTGCTCGAGCAGGTTCGCGGCCGGGTGCGGCTGCTTGCCGCCCTTCTGCTGTTTGCGTTCGCGTTCGACCCGCTGCTGTATTTCGCCGCGCTTGGCTACTACGCGGTGCAAGGCATTCCGGTCCCAGCCAATTCCTTCAAGTCCATCGGCTTCGCGCTGGTTGATATCGGCGCGGCCGCGGCATCCGCGGCGCTCTGGTGGTTCGCACGCAGCCCGCGGGTCACGTCGTCCCGCCTGCACACGATCGGGCTGGCCTACGAGGTCGCGATCTGTTTCACGATTGCGCTGACAACCTACTGGGGCTACTACCAGGGCAACCACATCCTGCCCAACCTGACCTGGGTACCGGTGGTGATCGTCCTGTTCCCATTGATCCTCCCCGGGCCGCCGGCGCGGATGCTGGCCGCGTCGATCGCCGCCGCGTCGATGTCGCTGCTCGCGCTCGGTATTCTCGACGTGACGGGCAAGGTGGACGCGCTGCTCGACGCCTATGTGCAGGACGTGATCCACTCGGTGTTCGCCGTCAGCTTTGCGTACCTGGGCGCGCGCGTCGTCTACCGGCTCGGGCGGGAAGTGGCGGCCGCGCGCGAGCTCGGAAGCTATCGGCTGGAAGAACGCCTCGGCGAGGGTGGCATGGGCGAGGTCTGGCGCGCCCGGCATCGCATGCTCGCGCGTCCGGCGGCGATCAAACTGATCCGCCCGTCGCTCACCATGGACGGTTCGGAGGATGCGGCGCGCCGGTTCGAGCGCG
>JBDTSX010000623.1:0-2829 GCA_039930925.1 Acidobacteriota bacterium
TGATTTTTGAAGGGACGACAGCCGAAGTGGTAGATCGCTTTCGGATGGTGGATTTCGTTGGCGCTTCCGCTGGTGAATGGAAACGAAGGCCAGGTTTCGTTCTGGTGGGGGAGGAGTTAGAGAGAAGCCGCGCGCTGATCGATCTCCTTCGGGCACTGGGCGATTCCACCGCCGACGTCGTGTTCCGCATCAGTTCCCTCGAGCCGATGGACTGCACGCCGGACATCGTCGATCTGATCGTGCGCAGCGCCGGCCGGTTCGCGCCGCATTTCCACCTTCCGCTCCAACACGCCGCCGATCGCATGCTGACGCTGATGCGCCGGCCATACACGCTCGAGCACTACCGCACCCTGGTAGCGGAGATCGCGCGCCGCCTGCCGCATGCCTCGATCGGCAGCGACATGATCGTGGGTTTCCCCGGCGAGTCCGACGATGACTTCCGTGCCAATCTCGAGTACCTGCCGTTCTCGCCGCTGACGCACCTGCATGTGTTTCCGTACTCCGACCGTCCCGGCACGGCCGCGTCGGGGATGCGGGACAAAGTGGACGGCGTGACGGTGCGTGAACGGGGGAGGCAGCTGAGGGAGATTGGCGCCGATCTGGCGCGCGCCTTCCGCGACTCTCAGGCTGGCACCGAGCGCCCCGGCCTGACGCTGGAGGATGGGACGCTGGTCGTGACCGACAACTATCTGAAGGTGAGGATCCCGCCTGGGTTCGCGCGGAACCAACGGCTGCTCGTCCGGATCGAGACAGGGGCGGCGGCCGCTACTCCATTACCATCGCCAGGCGCTGGCCTGGAGATGCCGCCCGCGTCGACTCGGTAATCAGCTGGCCGCAGGCGGCGCGGATGTCGCGCCCGCGGCTCTTGCGGACGGACACCGTCAGCCCATGGTCCGCGAGGATCTTGGCAAACCGGTTGACGCGCAGGTCCGACGGACGAGTGAAGGGGATGCCGGCGGCCTCGTTGAGCGGCAGCAGGTTGACCTTTCCCTTGATCCCGTGCAGCAGCCGGACCAGGCGCCGCGCGTCCTCGGGGGTGTCGTTCACCTCCTGCAACATCACGTACTCGAAGGTGATCCGCTCGCGGCGCTTGAGCGGGAACCGGCGGCAGGCGTCGAGCAGTTCCTTCAATCCGTATTTCCGGTTGATCGGCACCAGCAGATCGCGCTGATCCTCGGTGGTCGCGTGCAGCGAGATCGCGAGGTTCGGCATCAGCGGTTCGGTGGCGAGACGCTCGAGCGCCGGGAGGACGCCGACCGTGGACAGCGTGATCCGTCGGCCCGACATGCCGAAGCCGTGATCGTCAGCCAGGATTCGCAGCGCCTTCATCGTCTGGTCGTAATTGTGGAGCGGCTCGCCCATCCCCATCAGCACGATGTTGAACCGGGTGTCGAGCATGCCGAGCTCGCGCGCCAGCACGCGCACCTGGCCGTGAATCTCTCCCGGCGTCAGGTTGCGGTCGATCCCCATCTTGCCGGTCAGGCAGAAGGCGCACTTCATCGCGCACCCCACCTGGGTGGACACGCAGAAGGTCATCGCCGGGGTGTCGGGGATGAAGACCGACTCGATGTGCTTGCCGTCCGCCAATCGGAGCAGGAACTTGACCGTACCGTCTTCGGATCGCTCGACGCGATCCACCTCCGGCGTCGAGACGGTGCATGCGGCGGCGAGCCCCGCCCGCAGCTCGCGTCCGAGGTCGCTCATCAGCGAGAAGTCGGTGACGCCGCGCTTGTGAATCCACCGGAAGATCTGCCGCGCATGAAAGCGCGCATGGCCGAGGCCGGCGAGGGTCTGTTCGAGCTCGGGCAGCTCGAGATCCGCGAGATTGATCCGGGTTTCGGTGAGCATGGCAGTCGGCGTCCGGAGCCCGGGCGCGGCGGAAAGGCGAATGTTCATTGTACTATGTCGGTCGAGCGGCGCCGTTTCACCACGCGATCTTGAATGCGGCGCGCGACCGTGATAACATCCTGAGTTGCTAGCACGGCTCATAATCCCTTCATATGCAACGACTTGCGGTGCCCACCGAGGTGGGGATCGGCAGCGGGCCGGCAGGCCTTTGGTAAGCCGTGTGAACCAACTCGGAGGGCCCCCACGAGTGACCGGACAGACTTCGGAACGCATGGTCGTGCGCGAGCCGCTCGACAACGGCCTCCGCCTGATCACCGAACAGATGCCGCACGTGCGATCGGTGACGATCGGGGTCTGGCTGCTGCGCGGATCGCGCCACGAGACCGACGATCGGAGCGGGATCGCCCATTTCGTCGAGCACATGCTGTTCAAGGGCACCGACACGCGCACCGCCGAGGACATCGCGCAGGCGATCGACTCGATCGGCGGGCAGCTCGACGCGTTCACGGCCAAGGAATACGCCAGCTACTACATCAAGGTCCTTGACGAGCACCTGCCGCTCGCCGTGGATCTGCTCTCGGACATCGTGCTGCGGCCGGCCTTCGCGACGGAAGAGATCGAGCGCGAGAAGAAGGTCATCCTCGAAGAGATCAAGATGGTCGAGGATACGCCGGACGACCTCGTCCACGAGCTGTTCACGCAGCATTTCTGGGAAGGCCATCCGCTCGGCCGGCCGATTCTCGGGTCCAAGGAGACGGTCGAATCGTTCACCGCCGACTCGCTCCTGGCGTACTTCCACGGCGCGTACGTCGGCCGCAACATGATCATCTCGGCCGCCGGCAATCTCGATCACGCGCGGGTGCGGGAGCTGGTCGAGGCGGCCTTCGGCGGTGTCAAGGCCGAGGGCGACCCGGTCCTCGCCGCGCCGCCGCGGGTCGTGCCGCAGATCATCACGCGCACGAAAGAGCTCGAGCAGAGCCA
>JBDTSX010000624.1:0-2821 GCA_039930925.1 Acidobacteriota bacterium
GCGCTCGGGTCTCGTCCAGCCAGTACACGCCGGCATCGTCCGAAGTCCGGTAGTCGATCAGGACCCGGTCGTCGTGCCGGACGGGCAAATCGCCCAGGACCGCGGCGAGCTCACCCGCGGCAAGCTTGCTCGCGCAACCGCCGGAGGCGGCGTATTCGGTTAGTCGTTTCAAAGGGGGGGGTGAAGAAGTTTTAGGGTTTTAGGTTTTAAGATTTTAGGGTTAAAAGAGTTCTGGTTCGGTTCAGTTCGGTTCAGTTCGGTTCAGGTTCGGGTTCGGTTCTGTTCGGGTTCGCCGTCATTCGCCGGCCAGGCGCTCGAAGAGGCGCTGCAGTTCGTCCTCCGAGGTGAACGCGATCTCGATCCTGCCTCCTTTCCTCCCCCTGATGATACTCACGCGAGTGCCGAGCGCGAAGCGCAGACGTTCTTCGGCGGCCCGCGTGTGGACGTCGCCCTCGGTCGCCGGCGCGGGGGCTGCCGGGTGGGCGGCTTTCCTGACGAGCGCTTCGGTTTCGCGCACCGAGAGGCTCTTCGCCACGATCTGCCGCGCGACCCGCAGCTGCGCCGCTTCGTCCGGCAGCCCGAGGATAGCGCGAGCATGCCCCATCGACAGCGCCCCCGAGCCGACACTGGTGCGCACTTCCTCCGGCAGCTTCAGGAGCCGCAGGTAGTTGGTCACCGACGTGCGGTCCTTTCCGACGGAGTCCGCAATCTGCTCTTGCGTCAGGTGGTGGTCGGCGGCGAGGCGGCGATACGCGTGCGCCTCCTCGATGGGATTCAGGTCCGCCCGCTGGATGTTCTCAATCAGCGCCGCGGCGAGGAGCCGGTCATCGGGGATGTCGCGGACGACGACGGGGACTTTGAGGAGGCCGGCGCGCTGGGCGGCGCGCCAGCGGCGTTCGCCGGCGACGATCTCGAACCCGGCGTCGGCTTTGCGGACGACGATCGGCTGGATGATGCCGTGGGCGCGGATCGAGCGGGCCAGCTCCTCGATCTTTCCCTCGTCGATCGAGGTGCGCGGCTGAAAGCGGTTCGGGTGCAGCAGGTCGGTGTCGACATCGAGCGCGCTCTCGCCTGAGGGTTTCGGCGCGGGGGTGTCGGGAATCAGCGCGGAGAGCCCGCGCCCGAGGGCCGGTCGATGCGGCGGTCGTTTGTCAGCCATGGTGAGGGTCCGTGCCGGATGGTCCCGGAGCCGCCGGTGCGGGGAAATCGCGGGCGAGCACTTCGCGCGCGAGCGCCAGGTAGGCCTCGGCGCCGCGCGATTTCACGTCGTAGACAATCGCCGGCAGGCCGTGGCTCGGCGCTTCGCCCAGCCTGACGTTGCGGGGAATGACCGTGGTGTAGACGCGGTCCTGAAAGAAGGCGCGAATGTCGCGGGCGACCTGCTGGCCGAGGTTGGTGCGGTCGTCGTACATGGTGAGGAGGACGCCGGCGATGTCGAGCGGCGCGTTGAAGGCGGCGCGGACCCGCCGCAGCGTCGCCACCAGATCGGCGAGCCCCTCGAGCGCGAAGTATTCGCAATTGAGCGGGATCAGCACTGCGTCGGCGGCGACGAGCGCATTGAGGGTCAGCAGGCCAAGGGACGGTGGCGTGTCGATGAAGATGTAGTCGAACTGATCGCGGAGGGGCGCCAGGAATTTGCGCAGCCGCACCTCGCGCTCCGGGAGCGGCACGAGGTCGATCTCCGCGCCGGTCAGATTCCGGTCCGCCGGGACCAAGGCGAGCCGCGCGACTTGGGTCTCGAGCACGAAGGTCGTGGAGTCTTCGACATCGGCGGTCAGCGCGTCGTAGACGGTACCCGAGGGGTTCGCCTGCCCCTTGAGACCGACGCCGCTGGTCAGGTTTGCCTGCGGATCCATGTCCACCAGGAGCACTCGGCGTCCCGCCATGGCAAGCGCGGTCGCGAGGTTGATGGCGGTCGTGGTTTTCCCGACTCCACCTTTTTGATTCGCTATAGCGACGACGCGTGCCGTCATTAGGTCAATAGCCCAAATACTGCGAACGCGTTTGTAATTGAGATATTGCGCGCCCGCCAACTGGGTGCTGGGGCGCTGGCCTGACCGCGGCACGTTCCACCGTCGGCGGCCTCAGTTTGTTCGGTTGCGATCGGAATACACATCGGCGCGTTTTAAATGTTCCACGTGGAACCTTACCAGATGATCGCGCCGACGAGCACGCGCAACGTTCCACGTGGAACACCCTAAATGCTGCGCTTCTGGAGCACTGTCAGTCGGCTCTGCAGTGACTCGACCAGAGGAAACGTTCCCATCAGGCTCAGCGGCGGCACGGCTGAAGGCGGCGCCTCTGATCCCGTCGGGCCTCTAAACATGAACAGGAGCCCGCCCGGGCGAATGAAGGCCTGAAGAGTGAACAGCGTCCGGACCTCGACGCGCACCGCCCGTAGAGAAAGAAGGCCAAATGCCTCATGCAACTCCGGCCTGACGAGCAACTCCTCGTACCGCGTGGTCTCCACCGTCGTATTGTCGAGATCCAAAACTCGGATAGCTTCGCGCAAGAACGCCGACTTCCTCGCCTTCACCTCGACCATCGTCAACGTGGCGCCAGGCACGGCAAGCTTCATGGGAATCGCCGGTGAGCCTCCGCCAGACCCCACATCCATGACCCGCACGTCGGGAGAAGGAAAGTGGCGGACCGCGATCACGGGCTCGAGCAAAAGCCGGTCGATCGCCGCGTCAGGGTCATCGAGAGCAGTGAGATTGATCTTGCGATTCCAGTGGGAAAGCAGTTCGTAGTAAGCGGTCAGGCGCTCGACCAGCTCGTCGCCCAGGAACAACCCGCTCTTGCCTGCTCGGCGGGCAAGGCG
>JBDTSX010000625.1:0-2777 GCA_039930925.1 Acidobacteriota bacterium
GAGCGTTTGACCGAGCTGGTCGTCCGCAAGCGGATCCGCGAGGATGTCGAAGGCGGCGCCCAGAAGCAGCAGCGCGAGTACTTCCTGCGCAAGCAGATGGACTCGATTCGCAAGGAGCTCGGCGAAGACGACGCGTCGGCATCGGTGGACTACCGCGAGAAGATCGCGTCGGCGGGCATGCCGGACGCCGTCCGGCAGCAGGCCGAGCGTGAGCTGTCGCGGCTCGAGCGGCTCGGCGACTCGAACGCCGAATCGGCGACCATCCGCACCTATCTGGACTGGCTGCTCGCGGTCCCCTGGTCCAAACGATCCGAGGAGCGCCTCGACCCGGTCTACGCGCGAGAAGTGCTGGACGCGGATCACGAAGGGCTGGACGAGGTGAAGAAGCGAATCACCGAGTATCTGGCCGTCCGCAAGCTGCGCGCGGAGCGTGGCATGGTGGACACACGCCGGTCCGGGGTCATGCTCACGTTGATCGGACCGCCGGGAACCGGCAAGACGTCGATCGGCGAGTCGATCGCGAAAGCGACCGGGCGGCAGTTCGTCCGGATGTCGCTTGGCGGGCTGCGGGACGAGGCGGAGATCCGGGGGCACCGCCGCACCTACATCGGTGCGCTGCCCGGACGCCTCGTGCGTGCGCTGCGCGACGCGGGCACGATGAATCCGGTGATCATGCTGGACGAAGTCGACAAGGTCGGCGCGGACTGGCGCGGCGATCCGTCCTCCGCCCTGCTGGAAGTGCTCGACCCGGCGCAGAACCATTCGTTCCGCGACCACTACCTGGACGTCGAGCTGGATCTGTCACACGTGCTGTTCATCGCGACAGCCAACGTGGCCGATACGATTCCCGGCCCTCTGCTCGATCGGATGGAAGTCATCCGGTTCGACGGCTACACCACCGAGGAGAAGGTGGCCATCGCGCGCGGACACCTGTGGTCCAGACAGATCGAACGGAACGGGCTGCGCACGGACGAAGCGACGGTGACCGACGACGTGTTGCGCCAGATCGTTACGCGATACACCCGGGAAGCGGGCGTGCGGCAGCTCGAGCGCGAGCTCGGGACGCTGCTCCGGAAGACCGCGACGCAGATCGCGTCGGCGGACCGGACGGCTCCGATCGCCATCGACGACGCGGCCGTGCGCGAAGCGCTCGGCCGGCCCAAGGTGTTTCAGGAGGCGGCCGTGCGCACCTCCGTGCCGGGTGTCGCGACCGGGCTCGCAGTCACCGGGGCGGGCGGGGACGTCCTCTTCGTCGAAGCGGCCTCGATGCCGGGCAAGGGGTTGGTGCTCACCGGTCAGCTCGGCGAGGTCATGAAGGAGTCGGCGCGCATCGCGCTCACCTACGTGAAGAGCCACGCGACGGCCCTGGGCATACCGGCGGGAGCGCTCGACGGTCGCGAGATTCACATCCATGTGCCGGCGGGGGCCATTCCGAAGGACGGGCCGAGCGCGGGCGTGACGATGGTCACCGCGATTGCCTCGCTGCTCACGGGCCGTTCCGTCAAGAGCACGATTGGGATGACGGGAGAAGTCACCCTGCAGGGTCGGGTGCTCCCGATCGGCGGGTTGAAGCAGAAGGTGCTGGCCGCGCATGCCGCCGGGCTCACCGAGGTCATCGTCCCGGAGCGCAACGCGGCCGATCTCGATGACGTGCCGCGCGAAGTGCGCGACAGCATGACCTTCCATATCGTCGGCACGGTCGATGAGGTGCTCGCGCGCGCGCTGGCACCCGCAGTGCTCGCGATCGCGGCCTGAGGGGAGCGGCGGCCCGGGAACACCGCCGTGGTGGAGCCTGGCCGGAACCCATAACCAAACGCGCCGCCGAAGCAGCGGATTGGTCCTTCGTCTGCTCACTGATGCATCCTTGGATCGTGTCTAGCGTCGGCATACATGGACGGGCACCCATCATCGATGGCTTTGCGGCGCAGTTCGAAGTGCCAGGGTTCATTCCTATAGATCTGGCATAGCCGGTACGCGGCGCCGTGTGTGGACAGCCACGCCGTAGCGCGGGCTGGCCCGATATCGGCGGCGTGTCCCGACACATGAGACGACGTGTCCGCAGTCGCCACCCAGCGCGCAGCGTTCTCTTCCGAGCCGTACTTCGAAACCGCCTGACGAAGTAGTTGTTCCTGGTAGTCCGGGGAACGCCAGCCACTCTTGACAACGATCTCGACTCTGTACTTTGCGGCCTCCCTGGCGGCTTGGCGGAGCGCACCGAGCAGCTCTGGATCGAGCCTGGTCACGGCGGGACTCTCCTCATCGAAGACCGTCAAGCCGCGACCGACGGCACCAGCTGCCTCGCCACGTCTCGTTAACCGTGACAATGCCGTCACGCTGACGAGCACAACGGCGGCGAGGATGGTCGATCGGATGCGGCGGGCGGCTGTTCGTGCCGGCTCGTTGGAGGCCATGCCACTATTCAAGACGGCGTGGCGTTGCCGGCACGTCTGTGGTTTTCGATATGCTGGCGATATGCTCCGGCCCGTAGCATCGAGGGTGTATGCGAGTCTTGATCGTCGAGGACGAACCCTATATGGCAGAAGCCATCCGCGATGGTCTACGGCTGGCAGCGATCGCCGCCGACATCGCCCCGGACGGTGACACCGCGCTGGAGTTGCTGAGCCTCAACGTCTACGACCTCGCCGTCCTCGACCGCGATGTCCCAGGCCTTTCCGGCGACGAGATCGCCAAACGCATCGTCGCCTCCGGCAGCGGCATGCCGATCCTCATGCTCACCGCCGCCGACCGGCTCGACGACAAGGCCTCCGGGTTCGAGC
>JBDTSX010000626.1:0-2770 GCA_039930925.1 Acidobacteriota bacterium
TCCAGTTCGCGCGGGAGCCGCACCAGGTCCCCGGGCTTCGGACGCTGCCGCTGCTGACGCGTACGTCGAACTCCGTGTCCGGCCGATCGGGGCCGTCCAAACCCATCGTCTCCGAGATCCTCGACGTCCTTGCGGCGGACGCGTCGAAACAGGGGATCGAGTACATCTGCTTCACCAACTCCGACATCGTCTTCACGCAGCAGGCCGTGGACTGGATTGTCGAGAGCGGGAAGGAGGCCTGCCTGTTCTCGCGCGAGGACTTCGACGGGGTGACCGGCGCTGCGCTGAAGGTGGAGCTCGCCGGGGTGGACGTGATCGCGGTCGCGACGCGGTGGTGGATTGCGCAGCGGCGGCGGTTCCGGGGCTACATCGCGGGTGAGCCCTGCTGGGACAACGTCTATACGGCGATTGTCATGTGTCACGCCGATGCCGCGATCGACAACCGCCGCGGGCTGGTGCGCCACGAGACGCATCCGGCGGCTTGGTCCAACTCGCCGTTCGCGCAGTACACGCGTCTGCTGACCGCGCTCGACGCCGGCTACTTCAGCCTCTGGTTTCGCTACTGGGAAGGGCTGGTCCGGCTTCGCGCCGCGGGCGCCGGCGCGGAGGAGGAAACGGCCTGGGCTCGCGAGGTCTTTGTCTGGCATCCGGGCCCACGCGCGCGTCTGGTCCAGCGCGGACGCGACGTCAAGGCGGTCGTGCGCTACGCGTGGTGGAAGCTCCGCGCGGCGCGGGTTTCTTCCACCTGAAGGCGGAAGCCACGGGTCCACAAATGGCAGTGCGTGCCGCGTCCGCCTTCAGGCGGAAGTGACGGCCGCCCCGAACCAGCTGTACAATACAGTCCTTCACCCATGACGATCTTCTGGTGGCACTGGCTCGCGGTCGGCTTGGCCCTCTGCGCGCTTGAAAGCGTGAGCGGCGGCTTCTATGTGCTGTTTTTCGGCATTGCCGCGCTCGTTGTCGGCGTGCTGAGCCTTGCGGGAATCGCCGGTCCGCCGTGGCTGCAGCTCCTGCTGTTCTCGCTCGTCTCGATCGTGTCGCTGTTGTTCTTCCGCAGTCCCCTGCTGCGCTGGATGAAGCTGGATCGGCCCGGCCGCCCGATCGACTCGTTGGTCGGCGAACGCGCCGTACCGCTCGAAGACATCGCGCCGAAAGATGTCGGGCGGGCCGAGTTGCGAGGGACGGTCTGGACTGCGCGTAACGCCGGAACCGAGACGCTTCGCCCGGGGCAGCGCTGCGTCGTCGTGCGCGTCGATCAGTTGACGATCTTCATCACCGCCGAAGGAGCACACGCATGAGTCCGATGGTGTTCGTACTGCTGATCCTCGCCGGCGTCGTCCTGCTCGTCGTGGCCAAGACCGCGATCGTCGTGCCGCAGCAGAGCGCGTTCGTGGTCGAGCGGCTCGGCCGCTACAGCGCCACGATCAGCGCCGGGTTCCACGTGCTGGTGCCGTTCGTGGACACCATCCGCTACAAGCACTCGCTGAAAGAGATGGCGGTGGACATCCCCGCGCAGGTCTGCATCACGCGCGACAACGTGCAGGTCGGCGTGGACGGCGTGCTCTATTTGAAGGTCCTCAATCCCGAGCGCGCGTCGTACGGCATCTCGGACTACATGTTCGCGATCAGCCAGCTCTGTCAGACCAACTTGCGCAGCGAGGTCGGCAAGATCGATCTCGATCGGACCTTCGAGGAGCGCACCAACATCAACACCTCGGTGGTGAGCGAGCTCGACAAGGCGTCGGAGGCGTGGGGCGTCAAGGTGCTGCGCTACGAGATCAAGAACATCACGCCGCCGGGAGACATCCTGGCGGCGATGGAGAAGCAGATGCGGGCGGAGCGCGAGAAGCGCGCCGTCATCCTGACCTCGGAAGGCACCCGCGACGCCGCGATCAACACCGCGGACGGCGTGAAGCAGGAAGTGATCAAGGCCTCCGAGGCGCGCAAGCAGCAGCAGATCAACGAGGCGGAAGGGCAGGCCGCCGCGATCCTGGCGGTGGCCGCCGCCACCGCGGAAGGCATCCGGCGGGTCGCCGAGGCGATCAAGATGGACGGCGGGTTCGAGGCGGTGCAGCTGCGCGTCGCCGAACAGTACATCCATCAGTTCGGCGAGCTGGCCAAGAAGAGCAACACGATCGTGCTCCCCGCCAACGTGGCCGACGTCGGATCGATGATTGCTCTGGCGATGAAGGTCGTCGGGCACGAAGGGGCTGCCCCACCGGCCGCACCCAAGCTGACGCGCGGTTGAGGGTCGCGCCGGTCTGCGGCGCGTTCAGCCCCTGACCCGCGCGCGTGACGCTCGGGTCCGCACCAGCGGGCTGGCGGCGCGGCGCAGCACGAACTCGCGGGCTTCGTCGAAATGGACGGTCATCAGCCGCCGCGCTCTGACCGCGCTCCGGGCCGCAATCGCCTCGGCGAGGCTGGCATGGATCTCGACCACCCGGACCAGCTCGGCCCGGGTGCGCCGGCTGTCGAACCCGGCGCGGATGGTCAGATCGAGCGGCTCGCGGAGGGCGCTCCCGAGCAGGCTGAAGAGCGGATTACCGGTCGCCCGGCCGATGACCTCGTGAAACCGCACATCCGCTTGGACGAACACTTCGCGGTTTTTCAGGGCGCTGCGCATTGCGGCCGCTTCGGCCCGAAGCGCCTCGACGTCCTCCTCCGAGCGCCTCACCGCCGCAATTTCCGCCGCCCGCACCTCGATTGAGCTGCGCACGTCGAACACCTGCTCCTGCGACGCCTGCTCGGTGTAGAGGGCGTGCTGGAGGAA
>JBDTSX010000627.1:0-2766 GCA_039930925.1 Acidobacteriota bacterium
TCCCACCCTCCAGCGCGTCGAACCGCCGCGCGTAGGCGAGCAGCGCCCGGTCGCCGTCGCGGCGCTCGTGCTCGACGATGCGGGCGACGCGACGTTCGAGGGCCGCATCGCGGCGCGAACGCCGGTCGAGCAGCGCCGCGACGGCCGGCTGGTCGCTGGACCGGAGGATCCGGATGGCGAACGCCGCATCAGCCGGAGTGGCGCCGGAGGTCGAACGGTTCGCAGCCTCTCCCATCACATCACGATCTTGTTGAGCGGATATTCGACGATGCCGCGGGCGCGCGCCGCCTTCAGCTTCGGGATCAGATCACGGACAGTGCGCTCTTCGATGATCGTATTGATCGCGACCCAATCGGTGTCGCTCAACGGCGAAATGGTCGGCCGCTGGAGCGCCGGCAGCAGCGCCAGTACTCCCGGCAGATCTTCGCGCTTCGTATTCAGCATGATCCCGACGCGTCCCTGCGCCTCGATCGCCGCCTTCAGGAGCAGCGCGATGTTCTCGAGCTTGTTGCGCTTCCAGTCGTCCGCCAGCGAGACGGGATTCGCGATCAGCTGGGTGTTGGATTCGACGACGGTATCGATGATGCGGAGCCGGTTCGCGCGCAGCGACGACCCGGTCTCGGTGACTTCGACGATCGCGTCCGCCAGCCGCGGCGCCTTGACCTCGGTCGCGCCCCAGGAAAACTCGACGTTGACGTTGACCCCCTGCCGCGTGAAGTAGGCCTGTGTCGCGCGAACCAGTTCCGTCGCGACCGTCGCCCCCTCCAGATCCGCGGCGCAGCGGTATTTGGAGTCTTCCGGCACGGCCAGGACCCAGCGTACCTTCCCGAAGCTCTGTTTCGCGTAAATCAGGTCGGCCAGCGGTGTGACCCCCGGGACCCCGTCGTGCGAGGCCGCGTGCTCCGCGATCCAGTCCTGCCCGGTGAGCCCGGCGTCCAGTACTCCGTCGGCGACGTAGCGGGCCATCTCCTGCGCGCGGATCAGCATGCAATCGATCTCCGGGTCGTCGATCGCCGGAAAGTAGGAGCGCGTGCTCGCGTAGATGTTGAAGCCGGCGCGGGCGAACAGCTGGATCGTCGCGTCCTGCAGCGATCCCTTGGGGATGCCGAGCGTGAGTGTGTGGGTCATGAGTTTCGCGTCACTTGAGATCTGTCCTTCCGCCTGAAGGCGGAAGCGACAAGCATTTCATGTTGTGAACCCGTGGCTTCCGCCTTCAGGCGGAAGATCGGCGCGGTCCATCCGCTGATGCCAACGACGCCATCGTCATGCCTCCAGCTCGCGGAAGAAACACGATCGCTCCCCCGTGTGACAGACGTTGCCGTCGCCGAGCCGACGCACCATCACCAGGACGGTGTCATCGTCGCAATCAACCAGGATCCGCTCGACCTCGAGCCGATTGCCGGAGGTTTCCCCCTTCATCCAGAACGCATTGCGGGTGCGGCTGAAGAAGGTGGCAAAGCCGCTCGCGACCGTTCGGTCGAGCGCTTCCTGGTTCATGAAGCCGACCATCAGGACTTCGTTCGTCGCCGAGTCCTGGATCACCGCTGGAATCAGGCCGTTCAGTTTTGAAAAATCCATAGTGCTGCGCGCCAAAATGAAAAAAGCCCCGCTGAACCATGTCCAGCGGGGCTCTGGTGGCTGCTCGTAGTCCCTGTTCGTTCAGTACGCGTGCAGTCCGACCGGCCCGCCGGAGCAGGAATGATGGTGGTGCCGGTGATGGTGCTGCGCGCGGAACATCGACTAAGCCTAACGTCCGCCGGCCGGAGCTGTCAACTGAACGCCCGGCGTCGACGCCTTCGAGTCCGCGGCGCGCGTGTCGTTGACGCCGTAGGGGGTTCCGTCCGGCGCCACCCAGATGGTCTCGGCATCCCCCTGTGTTCCGCCGAGCCGCACCTCGTGGCCGATCGCCCTGAGACGCGTCACGACCTCCTCCGCCGGCCCTCCCTTCTGCTCGATCGACGCGCGATCCGGCATCCACTCGTGATCGAGCCGTGCCAGATCGACCGCTTCACGTCCCGTGAGCCCGTACTCGATGACCCCGAAGACGATCGTGAACACCGTATTGATGATCGTGCGGCCGCCTGGCGATCCGGTCACGAGCACGAGCTGGCCGCGTCGTGTGATGATGGTCGGCGTCATGGAGCTCAGCATCCGCTTGCCCGGAGCGATCAGGTTCGCCGCGGTGCCGATGTCGCCGCGCGGGTTGGTCTCGCCGGGCTTCTTGTTGAAATCCCCCATCTCGTTGTTCAGGAGGAACCCCGCCCCTTTCACGACGACATGCGATCCGAAGGTCCCCTCGAGCGTATATGTGCTCGCGACCGCCATGCCGTTGCGATCGATCACCGAGAAGTGGGTCGTGTGGTCCGCTTCCGCGGGGGCAGTGAGGATGTCGCGACCGAGCGCCGCGCTGCTCGACGCTCGTGACGGGTCGATCGATCGGGCGACGCGGGTGGCATGCCGCTTCGAGGTCAACGTCGCCACCGGCACGCGGACGAAGTCCGGGTCGCCGAGGTGACGCGCGCGGTCGAGGAAGGCGCGCCGCATCGCCTCGATTTGCAGGTGCAGGGCGGGGGCGGTGAGGAGGCCCTTCTCCTTCACGTGATACGGCTCCAGGATGTTGAGCATCTCGATCAGCGCGACCCCCCCGGAGCTCGGCGGCGGCATCGAGATCACGTCGTAGCCGCGATACACGCCGCGAACCGGCGTCCGCACCCTGGCCTGGTAGGCGGCGAGATCGGTCTTGGTGATCAGCCCGCCGTGCGCCTT
>JBDTSX010000628.1:0-2759 GCA_039930925.1 Acidobacteriota bacterium
TCAGAAGAGACTAGAGGATCGACGGCGGCTGATGCCGGTCATTTTCATTGCCGGCCACGGTGACATCCGCATGGCGGTGACGGCGATCAAGGCCGGCGCGATTGAGTTCCTGACGAAGCCGCTCGAACACCAGCCGCTGCTCGACGCCGTACACGAGGGGATCGAGCGGAGTCGGTCGGCACGGCAGGACGAAGCCGCGTTCCTGATCTTGCGCGACCGCTACGCGTCCCTGACCCCGCGGGAACGCCAGGTGATGGGACTCGTCGTGTCCGGCCTCCTCAACAAACAGGTCGCCGGTGAACTGGGGACGAGCGAAATCACCGTGAAGGCGCACCGCGGGCAAGTGATGCGGAAGATGAATGCGGACTCCTTCGCCAGCCTTGTCCGGATGGGGGCGCGGCTGCAGCTGCCCCTGGCCGGCCGGCACTGAACGGCCGGACCTCACCTCCGCACGCGCTGTACGGCGATGGAGGGTGGGGTCTACGTCGCGTCGGCTGACGCACCCACTGTGACCGTGTGGGCTGTCGGAGTCGCGGCCGCCCTCGGAGGTGCGTCGCTGGTGCTTGGGTTCCTGACACCCGTCGCGGGCACATTGACCGGCGTCATTGGCGCTGCGATCACGCTTTCCTCGTACACGGGCCCTGCTTCCGGTCTCGTGTTCGACCGGATCGGCGCCCTCTCTGTCGCCGGAGTGGCTGCCGCGCTCGTGCTCATCGGCCCTGGCTCGTTGTCGATCGATGCGCGACTGTTCGGGCGACGAGAGATCGTGTTTCCAACCCGGTCGACGTAATCTACCGCGCGCCGCGCACCTGGGCGGAGCAGGCGTTTCATAAACTCATCTACCGGAACGACGTGGACAAGGGCGGTCACTTTGCCGCCTGGGAGGAGCCCGAACTCTTCGCCGCCGAAGTGCGCGCGGCTTTTCGTTCACTTTGCTCCAGCTCGGGCATAGCGTAAAACTGGGTTTGGGGACGGCCGCGATCAAGACACCACGATTGCAGCTCGAACGGCCTTCAGCCACGTCGCCATTCGCATCGCGACTGACTGGGGCTACTCCGCTGGCGTCAGATCTATTCCGAAGTCCGCCTTGATGCGCGCGACCCATGCGGCATCGTCCAGGGCGCCGAACTCGACCCACTGCTCGTCGCTCATTCCCTGACGCCAGCCGAGGAACGGAGCTGCGTCGGGTCCGACCAGATAGCGTAGTTGCCACGAGTCGGCCTCCGCACAGCTGACGACCGCGTCAGCGACCAGAGATGGGGGCACCGGTTGCTGCAGCACGGCGGCGAATAACTTGGCGTTGCGGCGCTGCTGAGGATACGGCGAGTCCGACTTCGGCTCGCCGATGCTCCTCGACATCCTGGTGTCGATGATGCCAGGCTCGATTACGCGCACGCGGATGCCGAAGGGCTTGACCTCCTGCGCGAGGCACTCGCTCAGGGCTTCGAGCGCGAACTTCGAGGAGGAGTAGGCGGCGAAGGGCGAGACCGCGAAGCGGCCGGAGATCGAGCTGACGTTGACGATGCAGCCGGTCCGCCGTTCGCGCATGGCTGGAAGCACCGCCTGGATGGCGCGAAGTGCGCCAAAATAGTTGGTCTCCATCACGGCCCGGAAATCCGGCAGCGCCAGTTCCTCGACCGATCCGGTCCGTTCCGTGCCGGCGTTGTTGACCAACACGTCGATTGGCCCGATCGCCGCGGCCACCCGCGCCACGCCCTCGCGGACCGACTCGTCCTGGTCGACGTCCATCGCGAACACCGTGATCGGCAGGTGCTCGGCCGCGGCCGTGATGGCCAGCGCCGCCCCCCGATCGGGATGCCGCATCGTGGCCGCCACCGTGTGCCCCATCCGCGCGAACGCCAGCGCTGTGGCCAGACCGATGCCGCTGCTCGTTCCGGTGATCAATACATTCGCCAAGGCGTGGGCTCCGGTAAAGCTATCAGGGGACGCGTCTCGCTCTATGACCTGCACATCATCGTACTCCGAGCAGGGGAGTGAGCCAGTTGTAGCAATCGTCCAGTGCGGCAGCGATCCAATCCTGTGGTTGTCAGGCCTGGGCCAGGTCCTCGCGCCGCTAAATCGATCCCGCCTCCACCATGTAATTGTTCGCGGTGCACATCGCCGAGTCGTCCGAGGCGAGGAACAGCGCCATCCGGGCAACGTAGACCGGTTCGATGGGATCCGGCAAACACTGCGCCGCGAGTTGCGCCGTCAGGCTGCCCGGCGTGACCCACAGGCGCTTCTGCCGTTCGGTCATCGTCCAGCCAGGGACGAGCGTGTTGACGCGGATCCGGTGCGGCCCGAGGTCGCGGGCCATGCCGCGTGTGAGGCCATGCACGGCGGCCTTGGCCGTCGTGTAGACGGGAAACCCGCCGCCGGCGCGCCACCACGAGTCTGATCCCAGATTGATGATCGAGCCGCCGCCGGCCGCGATCATGCCGGGCGCGACCGCCTGGATCGCGAAGAACATGTGACGCAGGTTGGTCGCGATGCGCTCGTCGTAGAACTCGGGCGTGACGTCTTCCCAGCGGTGACGGTCGTCACGCGCGGCGTTGTTGACCAGCACGCGTGTCGGACCGTGAACCTCGGCGAGCGCGGCGGCCGCGCGCCGGAGCGCGTCGATGTTGCGGAGGTCGCACGGCTCGAAGCGGACCTGCGCGCCAGCGGCTTGAAGCTCGGTCGCGAGCGCCTCGCCGTGCTCGATGTCGAAGTCGAGGAATCCGACACGCGAGCCCTGGCCGGCAAAGGCGCGGACGATC
>JBDTSX010000629.1:0-2740 GCA_039930925.1 Acidobacteriota bacterium
GCGGCGCCGGCCTTCGCGCAGATGCGCACGGCGCGTACGCCGGTCGTGCGCGACTTCGCCAGCGAGCTCGGCTGCGGCGTCACTGTCGCCGCGACGGAGCCGGTCGCCGCAATCAGGCTCGCACCCCGCGGACCACAGGAGCAGCACAACTTCGGCGTGGGCGATGTCGTTGTCCTGGACGCCGGGGAGACGAAGGGGCTGAAGGTCGGCCAGGAGTACTTCGTCCGGCGCGCGGTTCCCGATCCCTTCACCGCGCGGCGCAGCGACGGCCGACCGTCCCTGACGATTCATACCGCGGGATGGGTGCGGCTCGTCGAAGTCCTCCCCGGCTCAGCGATCGCGTCCGTCTCCCACTCCTGCGACGCCATGGAAGTCGGGGACTACCTCGAGCCGTTCGAGATGCCGGCAGTTCCGGCGACGGCGACCGCCGGCGAGCCGGATTTCGAGAATCCGGGACGCCTGGTGCTCGGGGACGAGCGGCGTCAGACCGCCGCGCCCGGGGACATGCTGGTGCTCGATCGCGGCAGTGATCACGGCGTCCGGCCCGGTCAGCGGGTGACGTTCTTTCGTCCGGCGGCCTTCCAGGGAGGGCCCAACCTGACCATCGGTCATGGGACCGCGATGACCGTCAATGCGGAGACGACCACCATCCGGGTGGACCAGTCGCAGAGCGCGATCTTCGTGGGCGACCTGGTCGCGCTCCATCGGTGATTGCCGGTCGCTCCGCCTGACGGCGTGGCCACCGGGTGGGTCGTTGGCGCAGCCACGAGTCCGGGACGGGTCCTTGGCTCGTGGCTCCAGTACTAGGCGCCAGCGACCGCGCGAGTGGGCGGACGATCAGCCGTTGATGACGTGGCTGAAGCGGCGGTAGTAGTCAACCGCGGAGGCCACCGCCGTCAGCATGGCGACCCACAGCGCGATCGTTCCCAGCACGAACACCTGCCGGAGGTGTTCGCCGCCCAGGATCAGCAGCAGGATGGCGACCACTTCCGATGCCATCTTGAACTTTCCCAGCGGCGACGCGGGGATCGCCACGCCGCGCGACTGGGCCACGCTCCGCAGCACCGTGACGGCGATCTCCCGGCCCAGAATCACGACCACCATCCACGATTGGGCGATCTCCATCTGCACGAGCGACACCAGCGCGGCGGTGATCAGCAGCTTGTCGGCGAGCGGATCCATGAACTGGCCGAGCGTGGTCACCTGTTGACGGCGGCGCGCCAGGTAGCCGTCCAGCCAGTCGGTCAGGGAGGCCAACCCGAAGATCGCCGCCCCGACCAGCTCTTTGCGCACCCCGAAAATCAGCCGTCCTTCGAATTTCGTGAGCAGGACCACGACGAGCAGCGGAACGAGGAAGATGCGGCCGACGGTGATGGCGTTCGGAAGGTTCATCGAGGTGCCGGTCGGTCACTGCACATGGGTCGGTTCACGCCTCGCGTCAAGAGTATGCCGAATGGGCCGACTTTCAAACTCGCGCCGCCCGTCAATCGGCATTATCATCTTCAGTTGATATGAAGGCCATATTGCTCGCCGGCGGGAAGGGGACTCGGCTGCGGCCGCTGACCGTCCACACCCCGAAGCCGATCGTGCCGATTCTGAATCGGCCGTTTCTCTACTATCAGATCGACATGCTGCGGCAGGTGTCGGAGATCGACGAGGTGATTCTCAGCCTCAACTATCAGCCGCGCCGCATCGAGGAGATCTTCGGCGACGGCGAGGGACTCGGGCTGCGGGTGCGCTACGTGGTCGAGCCGATGCCGCTCGGCACCGGCGGCGCCGTCCGGTATGCCGGCGACGCGCTGAAGGACTCGGTGGTCGTCTTCAACGGCGACGTACTGACCGACATCGACCTGGCCGCCGTGCTGCGGCTGCACCGGGAGCGGAAGGCCAAGGCCACGATCGTGCTGACGCCGGTGGACAATCCGCGCGCCTACGGCCTGGTCGAAACCGATCCGAACGGGAACATCCTCCGCTTCCTCGAGAAGCCCGGCGACGATGAGATCACCTGCAATACGATCAACGCCGGAATCTACGTGCTCGAGCCCGACACCTTCGATCGCATTCCGAAGGACACGCCCTGGTCGATCGAGCGGAGCTTCTTCCCCTCGCTGATCGAGCGGGGGGAAACCTTCGTCGCGCACGTGCACGAGGGATACTGGATCGACATCGGCACCCCCGGAAAATACATGCAGGTGCACCGCGACATCATGGACGGCCGCTATCCGGCTCCCCCGTTTGCCGGCGCCGCGCCGGCGCTCGCCTGGGTGGCGCCGGACGTCAAGATCGAAGAGGGGGTCGAGCTCCACGGACCGTGTTTCGTGGACGAGGGGGTGGTGCTCAAGGCCGGTGCGCGGGTGCTGCCCTATTCGGTGATCGGCCGCCACACGCACGTCGACGAGGCCGCCGTGATCGACGGCTCGATCATCTGGCCGAACGGCTGGATCGGCCGCGAGGCCGTCGTGCACGGGTCGATCCTCGGCCGCAACTGTCATATCGGGCGCAACGCCCAGGTCAACACCCCGTCCCTGCTGGGCGACAAGACCGTGATCACCGACTACAGCCGCATATGAGCATCGATTCCCCGCCCGTCAATCCGAGCATCTTCAAGGCCTACGACGTCCGCGGGCTCTATCCGTCCGAGGTCAACGAGGATGCGGCCCGCCAGATCGGCCGGGCCTTTGTCGCCTACCTTCAGGCGAAGCGCATTGCCGTGTCGCGCGACATGCGGCTCTCCTCTCCC
>JBDTSX010000630.1:0-2735 GCA_039930925.1 Acidobacteriota bacterium
CGGCCCAGCTGACCAGCCTGCCGACGGTGACCGGGACCGCGCCGGTGCCGCTCGATGGCACGGCCACGGCCGCGCAGATCCTGGTTGACGCGACCCATCCGCCGCTGGCCGTGTCAGCAGGGCCCCGCACCGCGACGACGACGAGCAACACCAACGACGGCGCGCTCGTCACGATCAACGTCAACAGCAGTTTGCCGTTCGACCCGGTGTTGACGCTGAATGGCACCAGCTTCACCTGCAGCGGCAAGACCACCGGCACCTTCACCGGGTGTGTCGGCGCGCCCGCAGGCATCATCGGCCAGGCCGTGACGTCTCCCGGCGGGGCGACGACGGCAATCAGACTGGTCAGCCTGGCAGGGGCAGCCACCATCACCGTGACCAACAACAGCACGGGAGCCTTCGTGCCGATGCCGTTCTTCTGGGGCGACAACCCCACGGCATGCACCGGGTACACGGCGACGACGTTCACCGGCTGCACCGGCGTGACCGCCGCCACGAACGACCTGCCCAGCAACACCGTGCTCACGAGCGCGGCGCTCTCGACCGCCGGGGAGTCCCTGATCGACGGCTTCATCAAGATCGAACAGCAGACCGCGTCCGGCGTCTGGCGCGACGTGACGACGGAGATTCTGAACCTGGGATTCTCCGGCCGGAACCTGCGGGGCACGATCTGCGCCGACCCGACGCCGAATGCGATCATCCGGTTCCAGCGCCTGCGCGACAACGGCGGCCTCTGCGACTACGCCGCCAGCACCAAGTCGACCGACTACTGGCCCAACGCGCTCTACGATACGCGCGAGGGCCTTCAGCGCGACAACGTCGCCACTTCCAGCAAGGCGATCGCCCTCGGCGGCATCATGGACTACGTCTCCCTCGACGTGAACAACTACCGGCGCTGGATTGCCGGCGGCATCGGCGCCACCGGCAACCAGTCGTGGAACAACAACAACAACGGCTACATCGTCTACTTCTCGGATCGCCGCAACAACAACAGCAACACTCCGGGGGCTCCGGTTGAAACCGGCGAGTATGGCTACGAGGATCTCGTCAATCCGGCCGACGCCAACGGCGTGCCGAACGGCATCCTCGATGTGGGTGAGGACGTCAACGGCATCAACGGGCTGGAGATCTACGGCCGGACGCCCCGCAATCTCCCGGCGGGTGCGGCGCTGCCGTTCACGGCCGCGGCCCTGCCGTACAACACGGCCGTCGGCGGCGTCGCGATCAGGGCCCCGCATGCGATGGTCAACCGGCAGATTCTGTTCCGCCGCGCCCTCAAGCTGGTCAACGGCGCCAACGGCAACCTGCCGCAGGGCTTTACCGTCGCCGCGGAGAACCCGATCTACGTCCACGGAGACTACAACGCCGACCCGACCAACACCCTGATCGAACCGCACGCCCCGGCGGCGGTCATCGCGGACGCGGTCACGCTTCTTTCCAATAGCTGGAACGACGTCAATTCGTTCGTCAACCCGAACGATCCGGGCCAACGCAGCGCGGTGACCACCGGCTACCGGATGGCGATCATCTCTGGCAAGACGCTGTCGTTCCCGCGTCCAACCGCCGGCTCGCCCGGCCAGGACTTCGGCACCGACGGCGGGGCGCACAATTTCCTGCGCTACATCGAGGCCTGGGGAGGCGCGACCCTCAACTACCGCGGCTCGATCGTCAGCTTCTACATCAGCCGGCAGGCGAACGGGACCTACAAGTGCTGCAGCAACGTTTACGGCCCACCGACCCGCGGCTACAACTTCGACTCCGAGTTCCTGACGCCGTCGCTGCTGCCGCCGGGCACGCCGATGTTCCGCGACATCAACACGCTGACCTTCCGTCAGCTGCTGCGCCCCAATCAGTAGCGCGCACCATCCGAGCGCGGTCGTGGCATTCGAGCCCCGGCCGCGTATCATGGCGTATCAGCTGATGCGCGCGAGCCGCGGAGCGTCATGACCAGAACCGCCTATCTCGTTCTCGGCCTCTCGGCCATCGTTTCGATCCTGGCCTCGGTGCTGACCTTTGCCGTCCTGAAATTTTTTGCCGCCGCCCGGTCGGCGGCGCGGGACGCGAGCGTCGAGGGCACCGAAACGGCGTTCATGGCGTCGGCGATGGAGGATGCGCTCGCGACCCTGCGGTCCAAGGAGCGCGCGATGAAGGCGCGCGCGGAAGCGTCGGAGCGGCTGAGCAGCGAGATCGTCGCGAACCTGACTTCCGGACTGCTGGTGGTGACGGAGGAGGGGGTGGTCCGCACGATGAACCCGGCGGGCCGCAGGCTGCTGGGGCTGCCGGAGGCGGACTGGAACCGCCCGATCGCCGACGTCCTCGCCGACGCGGCGCCGCTCGGCGCGGTGATCGAGGAGTGCCTCGCGTCGGCCCGTCCGATCGTCCGCCGCGCCCTGCAGATGTCGCAGCCGACGGGCGGCGCGACCCACCTCGGCGTCAGCGTCTCGCCGATCCGCGACGACGACCGGCTGCGTGGCGCGATTTGCCTCTTCACCGACCTCAGTCAGGTGATGGATCTCGAGGAGCAGCTGTGCCTGAAGGACAGCCTGGCGCGGCTGGGCGAGCTGACGGCGGGGATCGCGCACGAGTTCCGGAACGGCCTCGCGACCATCCACGGGTATTCGCGGCTGCTCGATCTCGACCGGCTGTCCGCGGAATTCCGCCCGTATGTCCAGGGTATCCGGGACGAGACGGACGCGATGGGCCAGGTGGTCACGAACTTCCTCAACTTCGCGCGG
>JBDTSX010000631.1:0-2717 GCA_039930925.1 Acidobacteriota bacterium
TCCTCAATCTGGAAGTGGCGCCCAACACCAGTCCGGTCGTGGTCGGCCGCCAGGCCACGGACATGAGCCCGCTCTCGATTGCGATTCCGCGGCGCGGCGCCGGCGACTGCTGGACGACGACGCCGGTGGCCCGCCGCCGCCGATGATTGCGATTCACGATCTGGTCAAGAGGTACGGCAGCTTCACGGCCGTGGACGGCGTCAGCCTCGAGGTGCCGCCGGGAGAGATCCACGGTTTCCTCGGGCCGAACGGCGCCGGCAAGACCACCACGATTCGCATGATTGCGGGACTGCTCAAGCCGACCTCTGGGCGCATCCTGGTCAACGGTCACGATCTGGGAGCCGCGCCGGAGCAGGCCAAGGCCTCGCTCGGGTTCATCCCCGACCGTCCATTCATTTACGAGAAGCTCACCGCCGGAGAGTTCCTGCGTTTCCACGGCGGGCTGTACGGCATGGACGGCGACGGTGTCCCGGAGCGGGTGCGCGAGATGCTCGAGTTGTTCGAGTTGACGCGCTGGGAAAACGAGCTGGTGGAGAGCTTTTCGCACGGCATGAAGCAGCGGCTGGTGATGTGCGCCGCCTTCCTGCACCGTCCGCGCGCGGTGCTCGTGGACGAGCCGATGGTCGGGCTCGATCCGCGCGGCGCCCGGCTGATCAAGGACGTGTTCCGCCGGATGTCCGAGCGCGGCGTGGCGATCCTGATGAGCACCCACACGCTCGAAGTCGCGGACGAGATGTGCGATCGGATCAGCATCATCCTGAAGGGGCGGATCATCGCGCGCGGCACGGTGCCGGAGCTTCGCGCGATGGGCGGGAGCCAGGACGATCAACTGACGGCGGTGTTTCTCAAGCTGACCGGCGGCAGCGGCCTCCAGGAGATCGACGAGGTCCTATGATCGAAGGCATTCCGGCAGCCGGCCTTCCGGTAGCGTCCGGCTGTAGCCGGACGAGCGCGGCACTGAAAACTCTCGTTGGGAGACGACGGCTCGTATGAAGCGACTGGTGTTGTTCGACCTGGATGAAACGCTGCTGGCCGGGGACAGCGACTACGAGTGGGGGCAGTTCCTGATCGATGCGGGCGTCCTCGACCGCGCGACGCACGAGGCGCGCAACGCCCAGTTCCTGGCGCGTTACCGGGCGGGCACGCTCGACCTCGAGGAGTACCTCGAGTTTCAGCTCGGTCCGCTGGCGCGCTATCCACGCCCGCAGCTCGAGGCCTGGCACGCGGAGTTCCTGGCGACCAGGATCCTGCCGATCGTCCGTGCGGGTACGCGGCCGCTGATCGAGCGTCATCACGGGGCGGTCCAGGCGATCGTTACCGCGACCAACCGGTTCGTGACCGAGCCGATTGCCGCGGCGCTCGGCGTGCCGAACCTGATCGCCACCGAGGTCGAGGAGATCGACGGCCGGTATACCGGGCGCGCGTCCGGGACACGGTGCTTTCAGGAAGGCAAAGTCACAAAGCTGCACGAGTGGCTGGCGTCGCGCGGTGAGCGGTTCGGAGATTACGCCCAGACCTGGTTCTACAGCGATTCGATGAACGACCTGCCGCTGCTGTCTGCCGTGACGCATCCGGTGACGGTGCACCCGGACGACCGTCTGCGCGCCCACGCGGCACGGGCCGGATGGCCGATCCTCACGCTGGATACGCCGGACGAGGCACGGGATCGCCATGAACACCGCGCCTGACGGCGCTGCCCGCCCGATCGCGTTTCCCTATCTGCTGCTGCCGTCGCTGTGGGCCTCGCGCAATCGCGCGAGACGCCGCGAGCGCGGCGATTTCGTGCGCGGCGCGATGTTCGGCGGGATCGCCCTGCTCGTCGCGGCGGCGATTTTCGGCGGCTCCTTCTGGCTCGCCTGGCAGCTCGCCGATTACGCTGAGCTCGGCGACTATCTGCTGCGCATCGGCCTCTCCTGGCTGTTCCTGACGTTCCTCTCGTTCCTCGCGTTCAGCGGCGTCGTCACCGCGCTGTCGACGTTCTTTCTGTCCGACGACTTGCGGCTGCTGCTGGCGGCGCCGGTCGCGGCGCGCCGATTCTTCTACGCCAGATTCGTGCGCACCGTCGCCCAGGCGTCGTGGATGGTGGTGATCTTTTTGGTGCCGCTGCTGGCCGGGGCGGGGATGGCGCGCTGCGCGCCGTGGTCGTTCTACTTGACGGCGATCCTGACGGTGATTCCGTTCTCCGTTATCCCGGTCGCCTGTGGCACCGCGATCACGCTGCTGCTGGTCAACGTCTTCCCCGCGCGCCGCGCCCGCGACATCCTGATGCTGATGGGGCTGCTCTTTGCCGCCAGCATCGTCATGCTGCTGCGCTACATCCAGCCCGAGCGGCTGATGCGGGTCGAGTCCCTGCCGGACATTACCGATTTTTTTGCGACCCTGCAATCGCCGCTGACGCCGCTGCTGCCGTCGTTCTGGGCCGGCGAGACGCTCTTTACCGGCCTCCAGGGCGGACGGGATCTCCTGCACGCCGCGGCGTTGTGGACGACGGCGCTGGGCCTCACGGTGGTGGTGGGGGCGGCCTACGAGCGCTGGCATTTCGCCGGCTTCAGCAACGCGCAGGAAGCGCGGAAGGCCCGCTTCACCCGACTTCGCGGCCTCGAACGAGTCGTCCGCCTGCTGCCGCTTTCGATGGTGCGGCGGCACCTGCTGGTCAAGGACATGAAGGTGTTCCTGCGCGACGTGAGCCAGTGGTCGCAGCTCCTGCTGCTGCTCGC
>JBDTSX010000632.1:0-2717 GCA_039930925.1 Acidobacteriota bacterium
AGCGCGCTGATCTGCTGGGCGGTGAGCAGCACGCCGAACGCCGGCATGATCCGCGAGAAGCCGCGGGCCCCGCCGCCGTCGTGGATGACCGCCCACCAGTCCGCCTCGACTTCCGGCGTCGTCTGGTCGCAGGCGCTGAAGTCCGGGAAGGTCGCAGGCTTCTCGAAGCCGACGGTCGAGTCCGGCATCCCCGCGCCGGTCGGCCCATGGCAGCCGGCGCAGCCGGCGATGAAGAGCTCCGCACCGGTGCTCGACGGGGTCGGCAGCCCGCGGCTCTGATCGGCGGCACAGAGGCTGGCCCCGCCCGCCGCCACGACCAGCGCGAGCGAGACGGCGTGCGCCGCACGTATCACGAAGAGGTTTCTTGTCGGCATATCTCTTTCTGCGTTCCAACCGGTCGCCTATGGCACCCAGATCCTGTATGCGAGAGCAGCGAGCGCGCCCCCGAACAGCAGCAGGACGATGCCGGCGACCCGGTGCTTGTGGATGAAGTAGAGCAAGACGAGCCCCGTGAGGGAAACCAGCGCCAGCAGACCGGCGGCCAGATCGATGACGACCGCCCAGGCAGCCCCAGTGTCGCGGCCCTTGTGCAGGTCGTTCAGCACCGCGACCAGGCCGAGCCGGGATTCGGTCAGGTCGTACTTGCCGGTCAGCCGATCGATCGTCGCGTCCGCCGAGTAGCCGGGCCCCTTGAACGAGACGCTGCATTGCTGGTCCTCGACCCGAAACTCGCCGACCGCGCCGATCACGCCGCGGCGACGGAGCGACGCGACAATCTCGGTCTTCCTGACATCCGCCGCTCCGGTATTCGTCCATGCCGCATCCACACTGCCCTGCGCCTGCGTCGTGCGGGCAAGATCCGCAAACCAGTCGGGATGATTCAGGGTGATCCCGGTGACGGCAAAACACAGCACGATGACGAAGCTCGTCATCGACAGGTAGATGTGGAGCCAGCGGGAGTACTTGGCCAGGCGACGACGCCAGACGACTTTCCAGTGAGGCGTGGGCACGGCGTTCAGGAGGAGGTCAGCTCGCGGCACCGGGTCAGCGGCCGGCGATCTTGTGATAGTCGAGTGATGCGGCTGCGACTTCGCTGCCGCCGGGCAGGGCGACGTGCTTCGCGACACCGGAGAAGTCCACCTCCTGCCGGAGTAGTTGATAGGTGCCGTGCTCGCGCGAGACTTCGATCGACACCAGGTAGGTGCCCGGATTGACCGGTGTACCCTGCTGGTCCTTACCGTCCCACTTGAAGGTGTAGCTGCCGGGCGACCGCGTCGCGCTCGCGACCGAGCCGATGATTTCCGTACCTTCAGCCATGGCGCGCAGCCGATCGTCCCGATACCATGCCTTGAGCTCCGGCAGGTAGCGCGACTTCTCGTACCAGAGCGCGAGCGTGCGCACCGGAAACTTGTCCTTGTCCTCGATCCAGACCGCCACGTACGGCCGCTTCGCCATCCCACTCGGACGAGCCAGATCCACGGTGACCAACAGCTCGAACGCCGGATCCCATACGTGCTCGGCGGCGAATACCTGCGCGAACGGGCTCGGCGTCGTCGGAATCCGCGCGGCCGGTGCTTCGAGGCTTCGCCAGCCGCGGCTTTCCAGCCGACGGCCGTCCGCCAGCACCATGACGAACTCGGCACCGGGCACCTGTGACGCAAGCTGTTCGCCGGCGGCTGGCGTCAGCACGCACAAGACCGTCGCGAGCGCACCAGCATCCACGGCATCGTCGGCCACGACGGTGGCGCTCAGCACATGGCCGGTCGGCCGGCCGGTGCGCGGATCGACGATGTGAGAGTAGTGGGCGCCGGCGATGTCGAACCCACGGCGGTAGCCCCCGCTGGTTGCCACCGCGCGATTGCGCACGGCCAGGCGCGAGAGCGCCGCACCGTTGTCGGCGTGATCCCCGGGATCGGTGACGCGCACCGCCTCGGTCCAGTCGCCGCGCACGACGAGATCGCCGCCAATGTTGACGACCACTCCGTGAATCGATCGGATGGCCAGGGCGGCGCGCGCCGCGCGATCGACGAGATAGCTCTTGGTGAAGGAATTGAGCATGACCGGTGTCGCGCTCAGGTGCGTCGCCGTGCGGGCGACGGAATCGAGGCGCCAGTGCGGCTGCCGCACCTCGTCCACCGCGTGCATCAGGTCAGTATCGGACGGGAGGCGGCCGCTCGCCGCCGCCGCTTGCCAGACCAGTGACACGCGCTCGGCGGCGGCATCGAGAGCCCCGCCGGCGCGCTGACGCCACGCGTCGAACAGCCCGAGGACCGTGAACAGCTCGGGCGAAACCGGGACCGCCTGCCCGCGGGTCCGGAACCAGCGGCTGAACTCACTGTGCTGGTCGTAGCCGCTGAGAATGGCGGAGTCCCGGTCGATCTGCCGCAGCACCGCGGCTTCCGCGAGCGTCGCGGCCTGTTCGGACGAGGCGACGACCGTCAGGTCCATCGACGTGCCGAGGACGTTATCGTAGTGAAAGGCGTAGGGTCGCGGCCGGGCACGCACGGCGAGGAGTGCGGCGAACCCGGCGAGCAGCACGACGGCGGCAACAGCGCGATGGAGTTTCATGCGGGTGGTGTTCCGTGCCGACTTCCGGCTCAGGCCCGGCCGCGGCCGGGCTGAAGGGACGGTAGTTCGTCGGGCGTGAGCGTACCGTCGCCGTCTCGATCCAGCCGCCGCAGCGCCGCGCCGGCGCCGGCGATCTCGTCGGCACTGAG
>JBDTSX010000633.1:0-2707 GCA_039930925.1 Acidobacteriota bacterium
GCGTGCTGATCGAGCTGCATCCGGCGCTGCTCTCGAAGCACGGGGGAACCGTCGAGGCCTGTTGCGCGGCACTGGCGGGTGCCGGGTACGCGGGGTGGGCGTTCGACCATTCAGCGGCCGCCGGCCGCCGCGCCGCCTACGCGGATGCGCTGCCGCTGCGGGATCTGCTGCACCAGGCGGATCGGCCGCCGGCGTCAGACCCCTGGCCACACATGCTCTGGACGCTGCCGCAGGACGATCCACGGTCGTTGTAGCATGAGGTCGTGAACCGCAACGGAGGGCTGGCTGCTGTCCGATCGCTTCCGCCCGGCCGGCCAATTCGCACGCTCTTCGTGAACGGCGGCATCCTCGGGCTCGCCTCCTTCCACCAGTTCCTTCAGGAATTTCTCCCGCGCCAGACGGCGATCGACGGCACGCACATCGTGCTCACCGAAGAGCTGACGTTGTTCGATCGGGCGATCCGCCGCGCGATCTGCCAGCGGGTCTGGGTCGATGGCGTGTTGGGCCTTCGAAACCTCGACCTCGCCCGGCTCCGCCACGAGATGCACGCCGGCCTGCTCGCGCGCCGCCGGATCCAGGCGGCCGGACCCGAGCGCTTCGACGTCATTCACTTCCATCGTCAGGCGGCGGCCTACGGGAGCCTCGACCTGATGCGCCGTGTGCCATCGGTCGTGTCGATGGACTGCACGCAGGAGTGCATCATCGATGGGGCAACCTCCGCCGTGGAACGGGCGTCCTATGCACCGAACGTGCGAATCGACGGCGCCACGTTCCGACGTGCGGCCGCGGTCATCGCCACGTCGAGCTGGGCGGCGGATTCGCTGCACCGCTACTATCCGGATTGCGCCACGCCGGTGCACGTCATGCCCAACCCGGTCCTGCTGCCGCATTTCGACCGGGGGTGGATCGAGCAGCGGCGGATTCGCGCGCAATCGGGCAGGCTCCCGCGCCTGCTCTTCATTGGCGGCGATTTTCCGCGCAAGGGGGGAGCCGATTTGCTGGCGGCATGGCAGGCGGGCGGTTTTCACGGCCGCGCGGAGCTGGAGATCGTGACGAACTGGGATTTGCCCGGGCCACTGCCCGCTGGCGTGACGCAGACGCGGAACATCACCGCGCACTCCCCGCAATGGCGGGCGCTCTGGGCCGCCGCCGATGCGTTCGTGATGCCGACCATTAACGAAGCGTTCGGCCTCGTCTATCAGGAGGCCGCCGCCGCCGGCATTCCGGCGATCGGCACGAATCACAACGCGGTCCCGGAAATCATTCTCGACGGAGAGACCGGACTGCTGGTGCCCGTCGGCGACCGGCAGGGACTGGCGGAGGCCATGCATGCGCTCGTTGATTCACCGGAGCTGCGCGCGCGGCTCGGGTCGCAAGGGCGCGACCGTATCGAAATCGTGGCATCCCCGGAAACCTATATGGAGCGGCTTACCGCGATCCTGACGGACGCGGCGCAGAGCAGGACAGCATGAGCGACATTCAACTCGACGAACGCGGCCTGATCATTCCATGTCCCCAGTGCGGGCAGCGCAACCGCGTCGCATTCAACGCGAAAGAGTCGCGCTGCGCCAAGTGCAAGACGACTCTGCCCGCAACGGCCGAGCCCGTTGACGTACCTGACGCGCGCACCTTCGACGCGCTGATCCAGTCGGCATCGCGGCCGGTGGTCGTGGATTTCTGGGCGGAGTGGTGCGGCCCCTGCCGGATGGTCGCACCCGAGTTGGCGCGCGTCGCCAAGGCGAACGCCGGCCGCCTGTTGGTCGTGAAGGTGGACACGGAAGCCATCCCGGAGCTCAGCGCGCGATTCGGCATTCGCTCGATTCCGACGATGGCGGTGTTTCAGGGGGGGAAGGAAGTGGGGCGCAGTTCTGGTGCGCGGCCCGCGGCCGAGATCGAGGCGTTCGTGAACGGCGCGGTCAAGGCGGCGTAAACCCTTCTACGATAGGATCGGCTGCATGCACGGTCCGAACTCCGGCGCTCCCGGCGCGTTGCGGGCGCGGCTCGGCGCCTTCGTGCTGGAGCGATACCCGTTCGCCGGCGCAGCGGCACTGGATGCGCTCGCCGCGGTGGAGCGCAGCGAACCAGACGGCGACGGCGCGATCGACGCCTGGCGCGAGCCCTTTGCGCAGGCGTTGCGCGCACGGCTCACCACCCTCCTCCCAGCCGATCTGCCCGAGACCACTCCCGGCGTTGCCGCTCCGGAGCGTTTTGCCGCCGCGGTGGCGGAGATCGTGGACGCCTGCGACGGCCTGCTGCAGCGGGCCGCAATCCGTGAGTCGCTGACGTCTGACGAGCGGCTCGAAATCCTCCGCGGCATGCTCCTGACGAGAGCCACCGACAATCGCCTGAAGACGCTGTTCACCGGTAGCGAAGTCCGCTACGGTGACGGATCGTTCCAGGGAAAAGGCTTCCGGTCGCTCGGCCAGGAGGCGATCTACGCCGCCGGCATCAGGCTTCGCCGCGGAGATCGCTACCTGGAACAGGGCGCCTGGACCGGGGATGTGATCGCGCCGATGATCCGCGATCTCGGCGTGGCGATCGCGATGCGCTGCGAGCCCGAAACCATCCGCCGCGCGCTGGCCGCCCAGGCGGGCAAGGCCGGGCCGCCGATGAACGGCAAGGACTTCCACATCGGCGACCTGGAGCACGGCATTTTTCCGCCCGCCGCGCCGCTGGCGAACAGCGCGATGGCGGTCACCGGCATGGC
>JBDTSX010000634.1:0-2684 GCA_039930925.1 Acidobacteriota bacterium
GGAATGGCGAGCGAACCCGTCATCGACGGTCGCGTTTGTCGCCGATCCCAGACGCACCGACCTGGCGTTGTTCGATCCCCACGCGCGTCGGTTGATCAAGCAGTTCACGTGGGGCTTCACCGAGCCGCCGTTCGTCGGCGGTGCGCGCCCGGGAGATTCGGACCTCTATGCGATGAGTCCGCCTGGATGGATGCTCGATCGCGGATGGGCGCTGACCGCCGAAGTGGCCGGGATCACTGCGCGGGACGGCCTCGGTCCTCAACGCCAGCCGAGCGTCGCGTGGGTCAGGACCCGCGGCACCGACGCAACGCTGCTCCTCGGAGGGCGCAATCTCGGTCAGCCGTCGGATCCGGAGGTGCGAATCCGTGTCTCGGTGAACGGCCGCGCGCTCGAGACGTTCGATGTGAAGCCCGGCTTCTTCCTGCGGGTGGTCACGCTCCCCGCAGGCGCACTCGCCGCGGGAGGGGTGACGTCGGCAGTTCCGGTGGCGTCCGGCACGTCGGTGGCGTCCGGCTTCAGCCGGACGATCACGACCGAGCAGGCAGAGTCCTACATCCCCCTCGAAGTGAAGTCGGAGGCGGCTGACGGAAGCGGCCGCGAGATCGCGGTCGCCCTGGAGCAGTTCGATCTGCAATCACCGGGCACTCCCATGGCCGCACTCGATACCGGCTGGCAGGAGCCTGAGTACAGTCCGCTGACAGCCCGGTCGTGGCACTGGATGGCAGAGCGGGCGACGATGTGGGTCCGTCCGTTGGGCCGCGATGTGATCCTGACGCTGTCGGGGGAGTCGCCGCTCCGGTACTTCGACGAGCCCCCGACGGTGACCATCACCGTCGCCGGACGGCAGGTCGCGCGGTTCGTCCCCGCCGATGACTTTACGCAGGACATCATCCTTCCCGGAGAGGCGCTGGCGGCGGCTGGTGGACGCGTTCTCGTCGAGAGCGACAAGTGGTTCGTGCCGGGGAAGCAGGACGCGGCAGCGGATCGCCGCCACCTGGCGCTTCGGGTCTACTCGTATTCGGTCCAGTGACGGCGCGCGGCGCTACGCGCTTTTACTCGCGAGCGCGAGCAGCGAGCTCCCGAACGGCATGTTGATCACGCGCAGCGCGGCCGCCTCCATGGCCAGGGTCGCGCTGAGCACGGCGTTGATCGGTGCCGAAGGGATCGAAATCTCCTGCTGGGATTCTTCGTGGCCTGAGACGCGTTGCAGCAGCCGCACCGCGGCCACCGCCGGCAGGATGGTCGCATTCGTGTAGGACATCCGCTTCACCTCGAAGCCGGTCCTGGTCAGCCGTTCGGTAAGACTGCTGCGGCTATAGCGGCGGACTTCGCCGGCCAGCACCGAGTGATTCCCCTTGAGCAGATCCATCGCGGCAACGTTGATCACCAGGTGGCCGCCCGGCCGGAGCACGCGGTGCATTTCCCGCAGCGCCGCCGCTTCGTCCTCATCAGCAAGCGCATAGATCACGTCGAACGACGTGACGACATCGAACCGCGCATCGCCGAACGGCAGCTGCGCGGCGGATGCCTGTGCGATCGAGCGCTCGCCGCGCGCGTGCGCCAGGGCGAGGCCCGTCCAGGTGAGGTCGATGCCGCGCGCTCGGCCGTATCGCCGCAGCATCGCCAGGTTGTGTCCGGTGCCGCAGCCACAATCCAGGATCGCGGCGTCGGTCCGGTTGCGCACCGCCTCCGCGAGGAGCGGCGCGACGAAGCGTCGGAACCCCCGGAACCAGAAATGATCGCGTTCCGCGCGGGCGGTCGCTTCGAGAAGTCGGTCCATCAAAACATCAAAATTGACAGCATGGAGGGCGGACGGTAAGCTCCAGTTCTTCCTGAATTCTACGTGACGCCCGCCTTCCTGCGCCGGATCAGGCAGGTGAAGAGGAGAAGAGCTTGATGAGCCGACGATTCCACGTGTGTGCCGCCGTTCTGATGATCGCCGCGTTGACCGCCGGCGCCTGTGCGAAAAAGAAGATTGTGGCGCCCGCGCCTTCCGCTCCGCCCGCGCCGGCCCCGGCGGCAACGGCGCCGCCGCCTCCGCCCCCGCCGCCGCCCGCCCCCGCGCCGCCCGCGCCGCGTCCGCCGACGGAAGACGAGATCTTCCGGAGCAAGTCGCTCGATCAGCTGAACGCCGAGAAGCCGCTCGCGGACACGTTGTTCGGCCTCGACGCGACCGACCTGGACGAGGCCGCTCGCGGCGCGGTGCAGAAAAATGTGGAGTGGCTGAAGCGCTGGCCGACGACGAAGGTGATGGTCGAGGGGCACGCGGACTCGCGCGGCACCAACGAATACAATCTGGCGCTCGGGGAGCGGCGCGCGGACTCGGTCCGCGACTACCTCGTCAGCCTGGGGATTCCCGTCGATCGGGTGACGATTGTCAGCAAGGGCGAGGAGTCGCCGTTCTGCACGGAAGAAACCGAGAGCTGCTGGCAGCAGAACCGCCGCGGGCACTTCATCATCACCGCGAAATAGACGTCGTGTGGCCACCGCAGCGTCCGCTCACGCCGGACGCTGCGGACCGTCCCGCCTGCCGGCGCCGCCGAGCGGCCTCAATCCATCTCCCTGGCGATGCCCTCAGCGGCCACCCGGGGGTCGTCCGCCGCGATAATCGGCCGCCCGACGACGATGTAGGACGCGCCCGCGGCCACCGCTTCCGCGGCACTCATCGTTCGCTCCTGATCGTC
>JBDTSX010000635.1:0-2619 GCA_039930925.1 Acidobacteriota bacterium
GAAGCCGACGAGTTTGTTTCGGAAGCCGACGAGTTTGTTTCGGAAGCCGACGAGTCTATTTCGTAAGCTACGCGATTTGTTTCGGAAGCTACGAGTATTTATTGCTGAGCGCGTGGCTTCCGTCTTCAGGCGGAAGGACAAGCTGATGGCGTAACCCCAGACCCTCTGGAGACGATCGCCCGCGCGCTACTGCCAGACAACTTTCCGGAGGAGCGGCAGATCCGACAGGATCATCCCCGCACCGAGGACCACCGACGTGAGCGGGTTTTCCGCGACCAGCACCGGCAGGCCGGTCTCTTCACGGAGCCGGATGTCCAGGTTCCGCAGCAAAGCGCCGCCGCCGGACAGGACAATGCCGCGGTCGTAGATGTCGCCGCACAGTTCGGGCGGGATGCGCTCGAGCGAGTCGCGGACCGCTTGGACGATCTGACGGAGCGGTTCCGCGAGCGCTTCCCTGACCTGTGTGTCGCAGATGGTGACGGTGCGCGGCACGCCCTGCACCACGTGGCGTCCCTTGACGTCCATCGTCAGCGGCGTCTCGAGCACCGCCGCCGAGCCGAGCTCGAACTTGATCTGCTGGGCGGTGCGTTCGCCGATGTGCAGGTCACACGCCTTGCGGAGGTACTGGATGATCGCCTCGTCCATGGCGTCGCCGGCGACGCGGAGCGAGCGGCCGTAGACCATCCCGGCCAGTGAAATCACCGCGATGTCGGTCGTGCCGCCGCCGATGTCGACGATCATGTTTCCCGCCGGCTCGCTGACCGGCAGGCCGGCGCCGATTGCCGCCGCCATCGATTCGTCGACCAGGTGAACCTCGCTGGCCTTGACCCGGAAGCCGCTGTCCCTGACCGCGCGGCGTTCGACCGGCGTGATCTCGGGGGGGACGCCGATGACGAGGCGCGGCCGCACGAACGCGCGCCCGCCGTGCGCCTTCTTCACGAAATACATCAGCATCTTCTCGGCGGCGTCGAAGTCGGCAATCACGCCGTCCCGCAACGGGCGGATCGGCTTGATGTGCGGCGGAGTGCGCCCGAGCATCTCGTGCGCCTCCTGTCCGACGGCCTCGATGTCCCCGGTGGCGGTGTTGAAGGCGACAATCGAGGGCTCGTTGAGCACGATGCCGCGGCCGCGCGCGAAGACACAGGTGTTGGCAGTACCGAGGTCGATCGCCACGTCGGTGGCGAAGGCGGACATGAGGCTCATTGATTTGTCTTGTGCTGCAGCAGAGTTCACGACGCTGCAGGGCACGAAGCGTTCCGCAGGGCCGACGCGTGAGAGCGACGAAAAGGTTAGCGTAATTAGGGGATCGGCAGTCCCGACCCGTCCGCGTGCCAATCGAATCGATTACGATTCTGACACACGCTGACGGTTTTGTGATCGGCTGATTCTACCGCGGATCGGTCGTTGCGGCGGCGGCCTTGCGATCGTACTCGCGCTGGGTGCGCAGGATGCTGCACCACTCCTTGTGTTCGGCAATCGGCATCCCGCATTCCACACAGACGCGAATCCGCTGGCCCGGTTGCGGTTTGCGGTTGAACAGTTTCTGCAGCAGGGACATGAGTGCTCCGGAAGTCAGCCGGACCGCGGGTCCGGGAAAATGAATACTAGCTGAGACGAAAGAACACCGGCAAAGGTTTGCTGCCCTGCACGGCAGAGCATCTGATCCGATACGATCTCCGCCACGTGACCACGTCCAACCCTGCCGCGGGCCGCGGTGCCCTGCGATCGGCTGACGGCGCAGCCGCACTGGCGGTCGGGCTCGCGGCTCTCGCGCTCTATGTGGCGACCCTCCAGCCGGACCTCGGCGGTCCGGAAGACACGCCGAAGTTCCAGTTTCTCGGCTACGTCCTCGGCACCGCCCACCCCCCGGGCTATCCGCTGTACGTGCTGCTCTCGCATGCCTTCGTGCAGCTGCCAATCGGTACCATCGCCTATCGCGCCAACCTCTTTTCCGCCGTCATGGCCGCGCTGGCGTGCGCGCTGGCGTACGTGATCGGACGGCAGGTTGGCGCCTCGCGCTGGTCTGCCCTCTGTGCCGCGCTCGGTCTGGCGGCCGGAGCGGCGTTCTGGCGCAGCGCGGTGTTCGCCGAGGTCTACAGCCTGGCGGCAGTGATGACGGCGCTCGGCGCCAGCCTCCTCCTCGGGTGGGGCGCGAACGGACGCGTCGCGCTGCTGCTCGGCGCCGTCGCGGCATTGAGCCTCGGGGCGGGAAACCATCTCACCATCGCCGGCCTCGTGCCGCCGTTCGTGATTTACGTCTTGGCGCGCAACCGGCGCTCGTTGACGGCGCCGGTCGTCGCGAGCGCTGCCCTGCTGATTCTTCTCGGTCTTGCACAGTATGGCTTCATCATCCTGCGGACCTGGCAGGGTGCGCCCTATCTCGAGAGCGGCGCGAGCTCGCTTGGCGAGCTCGTCGGCGTGGTCACCGCCGAGCGGTTCGCGGGCCAGCGGTTCGCATTCGGTCCGGCCACGATCCTGACGGTTCAGATTCCGGTCGTGGCGTGGACAATAGGGCATGAGCTGGGACTGGCCGGACTCGCGGGGCTGTGCGCGGGATTGGTCGCCGGCGTCCGAGGCCGCAGTGCCGGATTGGCGCTGCTCACCGGGTCGATCTGCGGA
>JBDTSX010000636.1:0-2562 GCA_039930925.1 Acidobacteriota bacterium
GGCTGAGGGCTTAAGGCTGAAGGCTGGGAGGGCTCAGGCCGAAGACGTCAGCCGTCCTTCAGCCCTCTAAGCCCTCAGCCTTAAGCCTTAAGCCATAGTGAGCGTCATCATCATCGGCGGCGGCATTACCGGGCTCGCGGCGGCGTACGAGCTGTCTGTCCGCGGTGTGCCGTTTCAGCTGCTCGAAGCCTCTTCACGACTCGGCGGGCTGATCCACACTGACCGGAGCGACGGATACATCATCGAGGCCGGCGCGGAATCGATCCTGGTCCAGAAACCGGCCGCGCTCGACCTGTGTGAAGCGGTGGGTCTCGGGCCGCAGCTCATCTCCTCGACGCCACCGCGGACGGCATTCGTGCTCAAGCGCGGCCGGCTGTTTCCGCTTCCCTCTCCTTCCGTGCTGGGGATTCCTCTGACCTGGAGCGGCGTCGCCGGATACGATCTCCTCCCGCGTCTGGGCCGCGCCCGTCTGGCGCTCGAGCCGTGGATGCCGCGCGGCGGTCACGACGACGAATCGGTGGCGGCATTCTTTCGGCGCCGTTTCGGCGCGGCGACCGTGGGCCTGGTGGCCGAGCCGCTGCTCGGCGGCATTCACGCGGGACGGATCGACACGCTCTCGATCCGGTCGCTCTTTCCAAGACTGGTCGAGGCCGAATCCCGGACCGGCAGCGTGGTCCGCGCGTTCCGTGAGGCGCCCCGAGTGGCGGGCGATGGCGGGGGGCTGTTTCGCTCGCTCGCCGATGGCATGGGCTCTCTGCCCACGGCGATCGAGCGTCAGCTCCCAGCGGGTTCGGTCCGCCGCAGCGCTCCGGTGCGTGCGCTCGCGCGCGCCGGCGGCGAGTGGCGGGCCTCGACGGACGACGGCCCGGCATCAGGCCGCGCGGTCGTGATCGCGGCCCCGGCGCACGCCGCCGCGCAATTGCTGCGTCCGCTGGACGAGGCCGGTGCCGCGCTGTGCGCGCGCATTCACTACGTGTCCACAGCCAGCATCGCCCTCGCCTGGCCGCGAGAAGCGGTGCGGCATCCGCTCGCCGGCAGCGGATTCGTGATCGCGCGGGGATACAACGACGTCCGGATCACCGCCTGCACCTGGGTCACCTCCAAGTGGCCCGGACGCGCGCCGGCCGGCACCGTGCTCTTGCGGGCATTCATCGGCGGCGCACACGATCCGGGCGCGGTGGACGAGAGCGATGAGGCCCTCGCCTCGGTGGCAACGCGCGAGTTGGGCGGCATCCTCGGGATCTCGACTCCCCCTCTGCTGTCTCGCGTGTACCGGTGGCGCGGCGCCGGCGCGCAGCATGACGTCGGGCAGATCGCGCGCGTCGCGGCGATCGAGTCGCGGCTTGCGGCCCATCCCGGACTGTTCGTGGCCGGCAGCGGCTTTCGTTCAGTCGGGATTCCGGACTGTATCGCGGACGGCCGGGCGGCGGCCGTGAAGGCGGCGGAGTCGATTAAGATGGGGTGACGACATGATCGGCGCCCGAAGGCGGGCCGCTCAGATGGGGCGTCGTGTTCAAACCCTGCGACGACGAGTTCCTGTTCCGGTTCAAGTGATGACCAAGTTGATTGTGGGCGTGATGGTGTGTGCGATGGCGGCGGGCGGGATGGTCTCGGCGCAGTCGCCAGAGATCCAGAAGGTGCTCACCGCGATCAAGGCCAAGGACGCCGGACAGCTGGCGGTCTCCGAGGAGGACGGCCGGTTCATGCGGGTGCTGGTCGCGACCCGCGGAGCAAAACACGCCCTCGAGATTGGCGGGGCGAGCGGCTACAGCGCGATCTGGATCGGCATGGGGCTGCGGGAAACCGGCGGCCGACTGGTGACGATCGAATACGATCCGGTCCGCGCCAAGGAGCTCGCGGAGAACATCAAGCGCGCTGGGCTGTCCGATATCGTCCAGGTCGTCGCCGGCGATGCGTTCCAGCAGATCCCGAAGGTCCCCGGCACGTTCGACTTCGTGTTCCTGGATGCCTGGAAGAAGGACTACAAGCGCTTCTTCGACATGGTCTACCCGCGGCTCGACAAGGGCGGCCTGTTCCTCGCCCATAACGTCGTCAACAAGCGCAGCGAGATGGGGGATTTCCTCGACGCCGTACAAAAGCACCCGTCGCTCTGGACGACGATCGTGTCGCCGTCCGGCGAGGGCATTTCGGTGTCCTTGAAGCGGTAGAGTCCGCGGAGGGAGGCGGCGTTAGTCTTCGACCGGCGCGGCGGCAGCCGCCACCTTCTTCGGCGCACGCTTTTTCCGCACCTTTGACCCACGCAGGCCGGCCGGAACGGGCTCGTCACTGGGTTCGAGACGGGACATCGTCGTCAGGAATTTCTTCACGCCATGCTCGTCGAACTGGACGCGCGTATAGGCGTCCTCGACCGCGATGACCGATCCCAGACCATAGGTGGGCTCTACGACCCGGGCGCCAACATCGAACCGCTTCATACCAGCTCCTTCGGCGAAACGACCAACGCTCGGCCGCCGCAAACCCTAGAGTACCTGATATTTAACCGCTCAGTCAACCTTAACCGCCAGGTGGTACAGTTTTGATCCGCATGCGGCCGGTCCACAT
>JBDTSX010000637.1:0-2553 GCA_039930925.1 Acidobacteriota bacterium
CAGTGTGTTCCCCTCACTGTGGGAAGGCACGCCGCTGACGGTGTTCGAGGCGCTCGCGATGGGCAAGCCGATCGTCGCCACCGACGCCGACGGGCTGCTCGACGTGCTGACCGATCAGCGCAACGCGCTGATCGTGCCGAAGCGCGACGCGCGCGCGCTGGCGGACGCCATCATCCGGACGATCGACGAACCGGAGACGCGGGCGCGCCTCGCCGGCGCGGCGTTCGCGTCCGGGGCGCAGTACGACATCGCCGCGTTCGTCCGGAAGATGGAGCAGCTGTACGATCTCCTGCATCGCGTCTCGCGCGTCACCCACCGCAAGGGCGTGCTCGGGTCGGACCTGTCGTTTCTGGCGAGCCCCGCGCGCGTATGAGCCCGGAGGTCGCCACCCGCGACACCGCGGCCCGATGCAGCCTGAACCTGCGTCCGGGGCTGATGCTCGTGGTCGCGGCCCTCTCCCTCTACGGCGCGCTGGCGCTGACCGTCGATTTCCCGCACGCCGCCCTCGGGATCCAGAGCGACGAAGCCACCTACTACATGATGGGGCACAGCCTCGCGGAGGATGGCGACCTCGCCTACCGCCGCGAGGATCTCGTCCGGGTCTGGCGGGAGTTTCCCGGCGGTCCTTCGGGGCTGTTCCTGAAGAAGGGGCGCGACATTCTCGAAGCCGGCGCGATGCTCAGGCCGCCGTTTTTCTGGACCCGCACGCAGCCGGATCCCGATGCGTCGCGCTTGTTCTACGGCAAGTCGTTCATCTATCCGTTGTTCGCCGCGCCGTTCGTCCGGCTGTTCGGCACCAACGGGTTTCTGGTGCTGCACGCCGTCCTGCTGGCGCTGGTCCTGTGGTGCAGCTATCTCTTCCTCCACGCGCGGATGCGTCCGGTCGTCGCCGCCGCGCTCGCCGGCGCCCTGATCATGGCGTCGGTCGTCCCGGTCTACTTCGTCTGGATCACGCCGGAGCTCTTCAACTTTTCGCTCGGCGTCCTGGCGTATTTCTGCTGGCTGTACAAGGAAGTCGAGTCGCCGGCACGCGCCCCGCGCGGCACGCGCTGGCTGTTCGGTCCATGGAGCGACATCGCCGCCGCGGTGATCCTGGGCATCGCCACGTTCTCGAAGGTGTCGCCGGCGCTGTTGTTCGTTCCGGTGCTGGCGTGGCTCGCCTGGCGGCGGCGCTGGGGCACGTTGCTCGCGGCGGGCATCGTGTTCGGCCTGGTCGCCGGCGGCCTGTTCCTCGCCAACATGGCGATCACCGGCGAATGGAATTATCAGGGAGGCTATCGCCGCACCTTCGCCGCGGAGTTCCCGTTCCAGAATGCCGCCTCGACGTTCGAAGTCGGCCATCTGATGGGGCGCGACGAACCGCTGCTGAGCATCATCTTCGATCGCCGCGTGCTCTGGACCAACCTCGCACACAATCTCGCCTACTTCTTCATCGGACGGTACGCGGGAATGGTGCCCTACTACTTCCCGGCGGTGTTCGCGATCGTGGCCTTCCTGGCCGCGCCGAGAAAACGGCCCGGGTGGCAATATCTGGTGTTGGCCGCCGGCCTCGGGCAGATCTTCTTTTTCATCATCACTACCCCGTATACCTGGCTCGGCGGAGGAGGGTCGGTCGGCAACCGCTACTTCATGGGCGCGTACGGGGTGTTCCTGTTTCTTCTCCCGCCGATCTCGCGCCCCTGGATGGCGGCGATTCCGTGGCTGGGAGGCGGCCTGTTCGCGGCGCAGCTCGTGCTGAACCCGTTCGCCTCCTCATTCCGTCCCGGCGAATATGCGACGCACGGTCCGCTGCGCTGGCTGCCGGTCGAGCTGACCCTGGTGAACGATCTGCCGATCAACACCGACTCGAGGAAAGTGCTGCAGTGGTTTGGTGACAACCCGCCCGATCATCAGGATCCAGGCTTCCAGATCTATTTCCTCGACGACAACGTCTATCGCGAGGCGGACAAGAGCATCTGGGTCAAAGGGGAGTCGCGCGCGGAGTTCCTGATCAAATACGCGCCGGCCGGCGCGGAGGATCGCGCCAACTACCGCGTAAAGCGGCTCGTACTCAAGCTGAGTCCGGGACCGCTCGACACCCTGGTGACGGCATCCGTGGCCGGGCGTCGGCAGCAGGTGCTGGTCAAGGAGCCGCAGCAGATCTCGTTCAAGCTCGATCCGGGTTTCTGGTATCAGGCGCGCGCCGATGTCTGGGTGGTCTCGATTTCCAGCAGCACCGGCTTCGTGCCGCTGTTCTACGACGCCGACAGCAAGGACACCCGATTCCTCGGTGTCCACGTCACCCCGATGCTGGTCGAATGAGCCGTATTGCCGTCGTCACGTCGAGCCCGCCGATGGTCGAGGGGGGGCACATGGTGATCGCGCGTTCGCTGGTGCAGGCGTTGCGCGAGGCCGGGCACACCGCCGGCATCGTGGTCACGCCGCAGAACCGGTTCGGGCGACAGGGGGCCGCCTATCTCGCGACCTGGCTGACCGATGTCGGGTCGTCTGATGGCCATCCGGTCGATCAGGTGATCAGCCTGCGGTATCCGAGCTACGCGGTGCGGCATCCCA
>JBDTSX010000638.1:0-2522 GCA_039930925.1 Acidobacteriota bacterium
GGGGCGGAAACGGCGGCGCTGGTGCTCGATCAGGTCGCGGTCGAGGCGCCGGACGACCTGAGCCTGGCCGGCTGGCTGGAGGCCCGCATCCTCCCCCTGCGCGATCGCGATCCCGTCGCGCAGCAGGCGCGCGTGGCCGAGTGGTGGCGCGGGCTCGACCGGCTCCAGCGCTTCATCCTTCTCAAGCTCCTGACCGGCGAGCTGCGTGTCGGCGTCTCTCAGACGCTGGTGGTGCGCGCGCTGGCGCAGGCCGCAGCGCTGCCGCCGGCCACGATCGCGGCGAGGATGATGGGGGAGTGGTCGCCGTCCGGCGAGTGGTACGGACGGCTGCTGTCGCAGGAGCACACCGACGACGACCGCTCGCGGCCTTACCCTTTCTTCCTGGCGGCGCCGCTCGAGGAGCCGGTCGAGAGCCTCGGACCCCGCGAGGAGTGGATCGCCGAATGGAAGTGGGACGGCATCCGCGCGCAGCTCATCCATCGCGGCGGCGTGGTCCACCTCTGGTCGCGCGGCGAGGAACTGATCACGCACCGGTTTCCCGAAATCGCCGCCGCCGCGACGCGCCTGCCGGACGGCGCCGTCCTCGACGGCGAAGTGCTCGCGTTCCGTGACGACCGTCCGCTGCCTTTTTCCGCGCTGCAGCAGCGCATCGGCCGGCAGAAACAGGTGGCGCAGATGGCGCGCGCCGTGCCGGTGGTGTTCATGACCTACGACCTCCTGGAAGCGCGCGGCATCGACATCCGGGCGCACCCGCTCGAGCAGCGGCGGCGACTGCTGGAATCTCACCTCGCCGCACCCGGCGTCCTGCGCGCGTCCGAGCTGGTTGCCGCCGGAACCTGGGAGGAGCTCGCCGCGCTCCGCTCGAAGTCGCGGTCGCTCGGCGTCGAAGGGTTGATGCTCAAGCGTCGCTCGTCGCCATACGGCGTCGGGAGGCGCCGCGGCGACTGGTGGAAATGGAAAATCGATCCGTACACCATCGACGCGGTTCTGATCTACGCGCAGCCCGGCAGCGGCCGCCGCGCCAGCCTGCTCACCGACTACACGTTCGGCGTGTGGGAGCACGGCGAGCTGGTCCCGATTGCCAAGGCGTATTCGGGCCTCTCGAACGACGAGATCGGCGAGCTCGACCGGTGGATCCGCCGCCACACGCGCGAGCGGTTCGGCCCGGTACGGCATGTGGAACCCACGCATGTATTCGAGCTCGGTTTCGAGGGGATCGCGCGCTCGTCGCGGCACCGCGCCGGGATTGCGGTCCGTTTCCCACGCATGCTGCGGTGGCGCACCGACAAGCAGCCGGACGAGGCCGATACGCTCGACACGGTGCGCGCACTCCTGGCCAGCGCCACGCCGGATTCGCCATGATCGCAAACGCTTGCGCCGCGCGGCTGTCGCGCACGATCAGGCGCGGGTCGATGAAGTCCCGCCGCACGATCGCGTGTGCCATCCTTCTACTCGTGCTCGGGTCGGCACGAGCCGTCCTGGCGCACCCGGCGCCCTTCAGTTATCTGGACCTGCGCCTTGCGCCGTCCGGGCTCGCCGGCACAGTGGTGCTCCACGATTTCGACGTGGCGCACGAGCTGTCGATCGCGACCCCCGACTCGCTGATGGATCCGGCTATCCTCGCCCGGCACGCCGCCGCGATCGAGGCACTGGTGACGGCGCGCTTCGTCCTGACCGCGGACGGCCGCGACCTCGCCTGGGTGGTGACTGACTTGCGTCCGCTGGCCGATCGCTCGGCGATCCAGCTGTCCTGGCGCGCGGCGCAGCCGATCGTTCCCGGCAAGCTCGAATTACGCGCCGCGCTCTTCCCCTACGACCCGAATCATCAGACCTTCGTCAACTTCTACGAAGGAGACGCTCTGACGCGGCAGGAGATCCTGGACGTCAGGCGTCCGGAGGTTGTTTTCTACACCGGAACCCGTCAGGGCGCGGTCGCGGTGTTCACGTCATTCACCGCCTCGGGCATCCGCCACATCGCCATCGGTCCCGACCACATCCTGTTCATCGTCGGTCTTCTCCTGCTCGGGGGCAGCGTGCCGCGACTCCTCGGCATCGTGTCGGCGTTCACGGTCGGGCACAGCATCACGCTGTCGCTCGCCGCGCTCGGCATCGTCACGCCGCCGGCCCGCATCATCGAGCCGGCGATCGCGCTGAGCATCGTCTACGTCGGCGCGGACAACCTGCTCTCCGGCGCCGGGGCCCGCGATGTGCGCGCCTGGATCGCGCTGTTCTTCGGCCTGGTGCACGGCTTCGGTTTCGCGAGCGTGCTGCGCGAGACCGGCCTGCCGCCGCGGGCGCTCGGCATCTCGCTGTTCTCGTTCAACCTGGGAGTGGAGATTGGCCAGGCCGTGATCGTCGTGATCGTGGCCTCGGCGCTGGGTATCATTCGGGCGCGCCATCCCGGCGTAGCGCGCCGGATTGTCCCCGTCGGATCGGCGGTGGTGATCGCCGCCGGCGTGTACTGGTTCATCCAGCGCGTCTGAGGCCGCCCGAGTCGATCGCCCCCCGGTGCGCACGCTCGA